>JAGCNQ010000168.1 GCA_017645845.1 Bacteroidaceae bacterium | reverse complement strand
ATTGCAGGGAGCCCTCGTTGTGGGGCTCTTTGCTTTTATGACCGCCTGTACCGACCGCCGTACTGCCGAGGAACAGGATGCTTTGGACTTCCTCTACGAGGGTATGCCCCTGCCCGACAGCGTGGATTATCCCCGCGAGTTTTGGGAAGCGAATGTGAAGGTTGCGGTGAAAGCCCGTCACGAGATGCCTTGGGGCGAGAAGGTGCCGGGGCGGGAGTGGCGCCACTTTGTGCTTCCGTTGCGTGTCAATAACGAGGACCTAGATTCCTTCCGCATCGTCTATTATGATGAACTGCGTGAGCGAGTTAAAGATAAAACGATGTATGGTGCTGTGCTTGAGGTGAACCATTGGTGTCACGAGCACGTTTCCTACCAACCTAGCGATAGTCGTACCTCATCGCCCATGAACACATTGCGTTCCGCTATCGGACGTTGTGGCGAGGAGAGTACCTTTACTGTCTCTGCTCTTCGTACCATCGGCATCCCTGCCCGCCAGGTCTATACGCCGCGTTGGGCACATACCGACGACAATCATGCTTGGGTGGAGGCCTGGGTGGATGGCAAGTGGTATTTCCTCGGAGCCTGTGAACCAGAGCCTGTGCTGAACCTCGGTTGGTTTAACGAGCCAGTTGCCAGAGGTATGCTTATGCACACGAAGGTCTTCGGCGACTATACTGGTCCGGAGGATGTGGTGAAGAAGACAGCGTGTTACACGGAGATTAACGTCACGAAGAACTATGCCGATGTCTCTACCGTTATTGTTACTGTGCTTGGTGCTGATAGCTTGCCTGTTGAGGGAGCTACGGTAGATTACCGCCTCTATAACTATGCCGAACTGTATCCGATTGTATCTAAGCAGAGCGATTTCAAAGGACAATCCTCTCTGACTTGTGGTAAAGGCGACCTCGTCATTTGGGCAAGCAAGGATGGTCGTTTCGGTTTCAGGAAAGTAAGTGTCGGCAAGAATGCATTGGCTACTGTCGTACTCGATAAGGACAGCACCTATACAGCCTCCTTTGATATGGACCTGATACCTCCTATGGGGAAGGATAACAAGCCAGAAGTCAGTATTGATGCCATACGGGCTAATCGTGCCCGTCTTGTTCGTGAGGACAGCATCCGTGCTGCCTATATGCAGCAGGCTTTCTGTCAAGATGGAGAGACCGATAGTCCTGAGGTTATGGCACGAGCTAATTGGCGCACTATCCTTGACTTTAAGAATAGCGAAACAGCCAAGGCGTGTAAGGGTGATGTTCTTTCCACGCTCTCGAAGAAGGACTTCCGTGATGTCTCGATGGAGGTTTTGCAGGATGTGGCAAAGCATACACCCTATTTTGACCATCCTCTGTGGCAGGACTATGTACTCTGTCCGCGTGTCAGTAATGAACGTCTGATACCTTGTCGCGGTGCACTTGCAGAACACTTTGGTAACATGAAAGTGGAAGAACTTGTTCAGTGGGTGACAGATAATATTAAGGTTGATGACACACGCAATCCGCAGCATCTCTGTATGAGTCCGCTTGGCGTATTGAGACATCGGATATGCGATGCTCACAGTCGTGATATCTTCTTTGTTGCGGCGGCCCGTAGTGCGGGTATCATAGCCCGAATTGACGGGGTGACAGGTAAGGTGCAAATTATGGAGCAAGAAGCAGGGATCGAGGAACAAGAGACGTGGCAAGATGTGCTCTTCGGCTCTTTCGAAGAACAAACGGCTCCGCAAGGTACTTTTCGACTTACATACAAGGACCAGGCAGTAAAGGAGAATCCCTCGTATTATTCACATTTTGCCCTTTCGCGAATCAAGGGTGGACGTCCGCAGTTGCAGGAGTTCCCTGAGGATGCTACCTGGGCAGGTACTTTTGCGGAAGGTGTGAACGTTGATGCAGGACAGTACATGCTCTTGAGCGGTACACGTCTTGCCAATGGTGGTGTTTGGGCTCATTTCGAGTTTTTTGGCATTAAACATCAGGAGCAGAAGAGCGTGCCTCTTCACTTGCGAGTCGAAGAAGACCGTCTGCATGTTATTGCCAACTTCAATTGCGAACTGGGCTTTACTAATGTCCGGGGTGTTCATAAACCAATTTTGGAAACTACAGGACGCGGTTTCTATATCATAGCCCTTATCCGTAGTGGTCACGAACCCAGTACGCATCTCCTGCACGATATGGAGGCTGTCAATATCCATATCTCGCAGTGGGATCGCTGCTATCTTATGCTCTTTCCGAGCCAAGAGGACTATGACAACTTTGATCGCAAGGAGTTTGACGACCTGCCCGGCAACGTTCTCTTTGGCATAGCCGACCCGGAAACCGTTGAGGCTTTACACATTCAGGAACTCACGCATGGCAACAAGGAACTGCCTATCATCATGCTATGCGATACTTTCAACCGCGTCGTATGGTTCCGACAGGGCTATAACATCGGTTTGGCCGATCAGATGATGGATGCCTTGCGCAAGATTATTACGAGAGAATAGTTTTTTTTCTAAGCTCTCGCCAATAAATCAGGGCAGCATAAGCAAGGATGAGCGGGGTGCTGATGGCGAGGTATTGCCACATCGGCCATTCCGTCGGGATGAGTGTCATCGCATAATAGAATAATGCAGCGATGACGGTATATATTGCTATTGAGCGAATTGGGTAGGGGATGGGATTAATCTTTTGCCCAACAAAGTAGCTCAGGAGCATCGCTGTGCCATATCCCGCTACACCGCCCCAAGCACAAGCCATGTAGCTGTATCGGGGAATACCCCAGATGTTGACGGCAACAAGCACGATGCATCCTGTCATAGAGAACAGGGCACCGTAGATGGTCTTGTCAATTAGTTTATACCAAAACGACAGGTTGAAGAATATGCCCATCATAATCTCAGCCGCCATCACGATTGGGATAACTCGCAATCCTTCCCAGTAGTCGGATCCAACCATATAGCGGAGCAAAGGTAAATAGCCCATTACTCCTAGGAAGGCCAATAGGGTGAAGATGATAAAATACTTCATGCCAAGGGCGTAATACTCGTTTTTATCAGCATCTCTTGACTTGGCAAAGACGATGGGTTCGTAGGCAAAACGGAATGCCTGAGTTATCATCGCCATAATCATCGCTATCTTTACGCAACTCCCATAAACACCCAACTCGACGTCTGCTTGTGCCTGATTGGGGTAAACCTTCGGGAAAAGTATCTTGTCTGCCACTTGGTTCAGGATTCCCATCACACTCAGCACGAGTATCGGCCACGAATAGGAAAGCATCCTTCGCAGAAGTTTGCCATCGAAGTGCCAGTTTATCTTGAACAATTCAGGAATGAAGAAAAGCGTGATGAAACTTGTACAGAGCAGGTTTATGAAGAAAACGTAGTAGACAGATGTCTTGCCAAGAAGAACGAAATAAATGAGGTTAAGTATAATGTTGAGGAAGATAAAGAGCATCTTCAGCGACATGAAACGTATGGGTCGATGTTGGAAACGCATGAAGCAGAAAGGCAAGGCCTGCAAAGCGTCCAAAGCAACCACAGAAGCCATCATCAGCAAGTATTCGGGATGCTCTGCATATCCGAGATAGTTTGCTATGGGGGTGATAAAGCTGAAGATAAGCAAAAGGAAGATGACAGTGAGGCTTCCCACCATAGCAAAGCCGGTGGAGAAGACGGTATCAGGTTGCTCTTGTTCATCGTTGGCGAATCGGAAAAGTGTTGTCTCCATACCGAACGTCAGGATTGCGAATATTAGTGCCGTGTAAGCATACATATTTGTGTTGACACCATAGTCGCCCGATGCCTTGGGCATGTAGTGTGTGTAGAGCGGTACGAGCAGATAATTGAGGAAGCGCCCAACGATGCTCGAGAGTCCGTATATGGCCGTGTCTTTGGCTAGGGATTTGAGGTTTGCCATATTACTCAAGCGTTATTGATACGGGACAATGGTCGCTGCCCATAATGTTGTCATGGATGTCGGCAGATTGTAAACGTGATGCAAGGCGTTCGGACACAAGGAAATAGTCGATACGCCAGCCCACGTTCTTCTCTCTGGCACGGAATCTGTAGCTCCACCAGCTGTAGCGGTCTGTAGCGTCGGGATAAAAGTGGCGGAACGTGTCGATGAAGCCGCTGCCAAGCAACGTGGTCATCTTTGCTCTTTCCTCATCCGTGAAGCCCGCATTCATGTGATTCGTCTTTGGGTTCTTCAAGTCAATTTCTTCGTGAGCCACATTCATGTCGCCGCACACAATGACCGGCTTCTGCTTGTCGAGCGCAAGAAGATACTCGCGGAAGGCATCTTCCCAGACCATCCTATAGTCAAGGCGACGTAAGCCATCCTGGCTGTTTGGCGTATAGACGCACACTAGGAAATGGTCTGCCATCTCGAGCGTGATAAGGCGTCCCTCGTTATCATGGTCTTCGATACCCATGCCGTAGGTTACATTGAGAGGCGTCTGACGGGTGAAGACAGCGGTGCCCGAATAGCCTTTCTTTTCTGCGTAATTCCAATAGGATTGATACCCGGGGAAACTCAGGTCAAGCTGTCCTGCCTGCATTTTTGTCTCCTGCAGACAGAAGAAATCTGCATCGAACTGAGTGAACACTTCGCGGAAGTTCTTCCCTACAACCGCACGGAGTCCATTGACGTTCCAACTAACGTATTTCATAGTATTGAGTGTGTTATTGCGTGCAAAGATACGAAATAATTCTTAATTCTTCTTTCTTCATTCTTAATTATTTTGTACCTTTGCATAAACTATTGAGTAAGTATGGGTAAATCATTGGGAATGACTGAAGGCTGCCTAATCTGCTGCGGATGGATAGCAGTAGGTATGCTGTTGCAGCTGCTGACAGGACCTGTACGATGGGAAATGATGGCGTGGCCGGTAAATGCTGTCATATTGGCAGCGATGTTGCTGTGCATTGTGTTGATGTGTCTGCTCCGTAAGCGCATTCGTCTTTTCCGATGGATGGCATCGTTGCAGGCCGGCATACCAGCTTTGGTGGCGTGTGCCATGATGACTGTACTTATGGGAGTAACGCGGCAGGTTCCTTCGGGGCATGTGCCGACAGACCCTATCGGCATCACAGCCATGCTTTCCTTTTGGCCTTTTGTGCTTGCCTATGTGTGGCTCACGCTGCTTGTCGGTTTAGTATGTATGACCAGACTTATCCACCCGGCGTGGCGCAATATCCCCTTTTTGCTCAATCACCTCGGCCTTTTCCTAGCTCTTGTGGCTGGTACGCTTGGCAATGCCGACATGCAGCGCCTATTTATGACTGTGCAGGAAGGCAAGACCGAGAGACTTGCCATAGATTCAAAGCACAGGGTGCATGAGTTGCCGATGTCTATTGAGCTTCATGACTTCTCTATCGAGGAGTCGCCGAAACTGCGCTTCTCGTCTGACGTGACGGTCCATACCAAGAGCGGCACCACCGTGCGTGACACGATTCTTGTCAACAAGCCTCTTTCCGTTCATGGTTGGAAGGTATACCAATACAGTTACGATGAGGCGATGGGCAGTGAGAGCAACATCAGCGTTTTTGAACTAGTGCGCGACCCGTGGTTGCCGTATGTCTATTGCGGCATCTTCATGATGCTGGCGGGAGCGCTGACCATGTTTATAAATAGAAAATAGTAATGAGAGATGATTGACTGGACTGACTTTGGACTCTTTGCCTTGCCTGCTATGCTTTGCTGGCTGGCGGCTGCTCTGCTTTCCCTGAGCGGCAAGTGGAAGAAGTCGGTCTATCTGCTGACTGTTGGCGGACTGTTTATATTCGGAACATATATTGCCATGATGTGGCACTCGTTGGAGCGCCCTCCTTTGCGTACGATGGGAGAGACGCGGCTGTGGTATTCCTTTTTCCTGCCCCTGGTAGGTCTGGTTATCTACTGGCGCTGGCACTATCGTTGGATACTTTCGTTCAGCACGCTGCTCAGCGGAGTCTTCATCTGTATCAACCTTTTGAAGCCGGAGATACACAGCAAGGTGATGATGCCTGCCTTGCAGAGTCCTTGGTTCGCGCCGCATGTTATCGTCTACATGTTTGCGTACGCTATTATGGGTGCAGCCGTACTGATGTCTCTGTGGCAGCTCTGCCGCAAGCAGGACCAGATTTCCGCTATAGATGACTTGACGCGTGTGGGCCTCTCCTTCATTACCATCGGTATGCTCTTTGGTGCCTTGTGGGCAAAGGAGGCTTGGGGAACTTACTGGTCGTGGGATCCGAAGGAAACGTGGGCTGCTGCCACCTGGCTCTGTTATCTCATCTATGTGCACTTACGCCGGAGCCGTCCTGCAGCCGTTCATTCTGCTCTCTTGTGGCAGGTTGTCTGTTTTCTCTGTCTGCAGATGTGCTGGTGGGGCATCAACTATCTGCCGGCGGCGCAAGGCGTTAGCGTTCATACTTATGGTTCTTAGTAGACAGAAATAGTAAATAATAAATGGTAAATATTAAATGAGAAAGTTTTTAACCTTTATTGCAGTCGCCTTTGCAATGGCTTCCACGGCACAGGAAAAGGCGAAGCCCGATTACGGTGACTTTACTCTCGATGCGCAGGTACGTTCTCGTGGTGAGTATCGTGGCGGTATGGAGAGTGAGGATACGGAGTCAGAGTTGTCAGTCAACGACCGCGTGCGTCTCTCCTTCGGGTGGGAGCGCAAGAACATCAGTATGAAAATTGCGGCGCAGCACATAGGCCTCTGGCAGAACGGCTCCGGGAAAGGTACTGTGGGAAAGCTTGCCCTCCATGAGGCTTGGGCCGGAATGACGTTCGGCAATGGTTTCTTCGCACAGGCGGGACGTCAGGAGCTCTCTTATGACGACGAGCGCCTGCTTGGAGCCCACGATTGGGCAATTTCGGGACGTACGCACGATGCTCTCCGTGTAGGCTGGGAGAATCCGTGGCACAAGGTCCATGCCATCGTCTCCTTCAACCAGACGGCAGAAATGGCGGACAACATCGTCTACACCAACAGTACCAGTGCAAAGCTCTACAAGAACATGCAGACGCTATGGTATCACTATACTGCGAGTACGATGCCATTCGAGATAAGCGGTATCTTCATCAACCAGGGCTCCAATGATATTCAGCAGGACAAGCTCCGCTACATGCAGACGTTGGGCACCTATATGACCTACAAGTGGCCCAACATCTCTGCCGACCTCTCTCTCTACTATCAGTTAGGGCGCGACCGGGCTGGCGCCGATATCAGGGCTTACAGAATGAGCGGCAACGTCAGCTGGGCGTTCTTGCCGAAGTGGACGGCCACGTTGGGCGACGACTATCTGAGCGGCAGCGACGGATATCCCGGCACTAACCGAACTTTCAACGTCCTCTACGGCTCGCACCACAAGTTCTTCGGTGCGATGGATAACTTCACATACAGCAATATCCCCCTGTATGGCCTGAACGACCTGAGTGCACGGGTTAACTACAATCTGGGCTCCAGGCACTTCGATGTGAGCCTTGCTTTCCACTGGCTCATTACTGGGCGCCGCATCAACAACTACTTGAAGAATCCCACCGAGGAGCTTACCGACCCTGTCAAGATACTCATCATGCGGAGGTACAATGGTAAGTACCGCTTCTCGCAGAACTTGGGGCAGGAGCTGGACCTGCAGGTTAACTACTGTCCCTGGCGGAATGTCACCATTCAGGGAGGCTTCAGCCTGATGCTCGCTACGGAGACAATGCAGCTCATCAAGGGCACGACCGACGACGTGCAGAGGTTTGCCTGGGTAAGCCTCAACCTTAATCCCACCATCTTCTCGACTAAGTAATCTATATATATATTATGGTAAAGCACATCATACTGTGGCAGCTGAGGGAAGACCTCACTGCGGAGGAAAAAGAACGCGTCAAGCGTGAAATAAAAGCCGGTCTGGAGGGTCTGGCCGGACGCATACCGGGCCTGGTTAGTATCCGCGTCAACGTGGACGGCAGGCTTGAGTCGTCGAACGCCGATGTCATGCTCGACAGCACGTTCACCGACGAGGCTGCGCTGCGCGCCTATGCCGTTCATCCCGAGCACGTGGCAGTGGCGGACACTAAGGTACGGCCCTACACGAGCCTGCGAACCTGCTTGGACTATATGTTTAACGATGTAAAGTAATACAGAAAGGAAATACAATGAAAGGAATTGTTCTGGCCGGCGGCTCCGGCACCCGGCTCTATCCCATCACGAAGGGCATCAGCAAGCAGCTTATGCCTATCTACGACAAGCCCATGATTTATTATCCCATTAGCGTGCTCATGTTGGCGGGCATCCGCGACATTCTCATCATCTCCACGCCATTCGACTTGCCCGGCTTCAAGCGCCTGCTGGGCGACGGCAGCGACTACGGCGTGCACTTCACCTATGCTGAGCAACCATCGCCCGACGGGTTGGCGCAGGCCTTCACCATCGGCGCCGACTTCATTGGCGACGACTGCGCCTGCCTTGTCCTGGGCGACAACATCTTCCAGGGCAACGGCTTCCAGGCTATGCTTCAGGAGGCAGTACGCACAGCAGAGCAGGAGAGTAAGGCCACCGTCTTCGGCTACTGGGTTAACGATCCTGAGCGCTATGGCGTGGCGGAGTTCGACAAGCAGGGCAATTGTCTCTCCATCGAGGAGAAGCCCGTGCAGCCCAAGAGCAACTACGCCGTCGTGGGCCTCTACTTCTATCCCAACAAGGTTGTCGATGTTGCGCGAAACATCAAGCCCAGTGCCCGTGGCGAGTACGAGATTACGACCGTTAACCAGCGTTTCCTGGAGGACGGCGAGCTGAAGGTGCAGACGCTGGGCCGCGGCTTTGCGTGGCTCGACACAGGGACGTTCGACTCGCTCTCCGAGGCCTCGACCTACATCGAGGTTCTCGAGAAGCGGCAGGGCCTGAAGGTTGGGTGCCTTGAGGGAATTGCCTACCGCAAGGGCTGGATCGACGAGGAGCACATGCGCCAGCTCGCTCAGCCAATGCTCAAGAACCAGTACGGCCAGTACCTGCTCAAGGTCATCGACGACGTGAAGCGTTTCGGCACGTCCGGCGACGAATTCTAAGCACAATATAAAAGGGACCTTTTTGCGACGCACAGGAAATATATTTTCTCTGCGTCGCAATAAATTTTCCTACGCACAGGAATTAAAAATGTTCCCCTTTTTGTCCAAAATCGCAATTTGATGTAACAAATGTCACACACAACATTCTGAAATTCAACGAGTGTGATATTGTGATATTAAAATCAAAAAAAAAATAAATAGGTAGCTTTGTGTTTCGGCCTTTTACTGTGAGTGAAACGGCCTTTCTCTTTCTGCGAAAACGGCTTTTACTTCCTTTTTGTAAACCTTAAGGTTCACAATTACAAACCCTAGGCTCCGCAAGTGTGAACTCTAGGGTTTGCAAAATAGCTGCATTTGCACCCTCGCGTAGCTGCATTTGTTCCCTCGCGTAGCTGCAATTTTCCCCTCCAGTGGCGCCGTTCAGAGGCTCGCCTCCCATACTGCATCCCCACCGCGAGCCACCATCTCATCCACTCCGACCTGAGTGTCGCTCTGCTCCGACCTGACCGTCGCTCCACTCCGACCCGAATACCAGGAAGAGAATGAGCTATGTCAGTCCGAGCAGTGGTGAAACAGACAAACCGAAGGAGAAATGCAAAGGGAAATCCAATGAGCGGAACTGAGCATCGCCTTTCTGGAAGTTCGTGCCAAAAGGGGATGGGAACGGAAGTGGGTGCCTTTGCGCTCACTGACAAGGCAAAGGAGTACAATGTGGCTTCAAAGCATAGCGTGCCGAAAAAGGATAAAAAAACTCTCGGACGAACCGTGAGTTTGGTGCTTATTTTTGTTCAATGTAATGCTTCATGCTTTCTTTTTCAGAAGAATTGTCAAAATCCGGTCTTATGAAATCATCAATAAACCAGGCACCATCTTCAAATAGCATAGCAATAATTAAAGATGACTTGCTTCCACAATTGGTAATGTGAGTGTGAACAAAGGCATGATGGTCATCTATAATATTTACCGAATCGACATGCAGGGCAAGATCTCTATCCCAATCCTGTGCTTGAATCCAGTGGTCGTAGTCGAAGAATCCTATTTCCTCGCTTTCCGTGTCTGCACAAATTACGTCCGATAAAATCTTCCAATAGTCTTTGGAAAAGAATATCTTGTCATTGAAATCGTTTTCACTTGGGTCATCAACATGAGCGAGGTACCATCCATAAACTTCGTCGTAAATCTCCCTCACGCGCTTTTCCACTACCTTCCTTATCTTTTCCTGAGACTGTTTGCTTTCCACAGGCATACCTTCTGATTGCCAAGCGAGAATGCCACCTTCGAGGTTAATTACCTCATAGCCTTGCTTGACCAGTTTCTCTGCAGCCGAAGCGCTGCGGCGACCACTGCGGCAGTAAATGGCCACAGGTTTCTCCTTGGAGAGCTTCATCGTTGCCAAATCCATAAAGAGTGTAGAGTGGAAGTCTATCTGTAAAGCACCGGCAATACGCCCCTCGGAATATTCCTCAACTGTGCGTACATCAAGCAACTGCACGGTGGCGGTGTCCTTGATGATTTCTGCGAATTCGGTCACCGAAACAGACTTGAAGTTCTGCTTTCGGTTGGCGTTAAAAGTCCATGCTGCCACTGCAGCCAGCACGAGGACTATAGCAAGTATTATCTTGTAGTTCATTATTGGCTATCCTTTCAATTACACTGCAAAGGTACGACAAAAATCCGAGACTACCATCATAAACACACAAAACTCACGTATGGTTCGCCTCAATGATACGTATGATTAACTTCAATGATACGTATTTTCCTCTATTTGCTTTGCATATATGGAGAAAAAAGCATATCTTTGTGGCGTAAAATCAACATCTTGACATCATGACAACAGAAACCATGACTCAAACCATTGCTGAATACTTCAAGACGCAACCCGTCCTGAAGGCTTGGCTCTATGGCTCCTATTCCCGAGGCGAAGAGCGTCCGGACAGCGATGTGGACATACTCTTTGTGCCTGACATGTCAAAGAAATTCAGCTTGTTTACCCTCGGCGGGATGTATATGGATTTGAAGGACATCCTGAAACGTGAGGTTGACCTTATACCTGAAGATTCCCTTCTTCCTTTTGCTAAAGAAAGTGCAGAACGTGATAAAATCCTGATTTATGAGAGAGCGAGTTAGAGACAGAAATCGTCTGAAACACATGTTGGACCATATTGACAAGGTGCTAAGTGCTGCAAAAGGCAAGACTTTTGAAACATTCAATGAAGACCCTATATTATTTGGAGCTATTGCTTACTATACAATGATTATCGGTGAAGCGGCCTACATGCTGACAAAGGAATTCAAGGAGTCACATCCGTCCACTCCTTGGCGTGAGATAGAAGGCATGTGTCATCACATTGTACACGGCTACGCTCAAATTAGAAAAGATATGCTTTGGAATGTTGTTCAGGACGATTTGCTTCCTCTCAAATCACAGATAGAGGAAATTCTCTCCCAAACTAATTTGGACGAATGGGAGAAGCAAAGCACAGAATCATAGCCTGAATTAGGAAATAAAACCAGGCTTTCCGGCCCTACAGCCCCTCTTTGCATCCCGTAACTTTACATAATAACTTGACTATGAGAAAAGTTTTATTCATCGCATCCCTCATGTTGCTCTCCGTGGTCGCTTATGCACAACCTGAGGTCGGCACACTGTCCATCCAGCCTAAAGTAGGTCTGAACATCGCATACTTCGAAGAATCGAAAGTGAGCGGAGTGGATACGAAACCGCGTCTTGGCCTTGTCGGCGGTCTTGAACTCGAGTACCAGCTCTTGAAGAAGCTCAGTCTGTCTGCAGGTGCACTTTATTCAATGCAGGGCGAAAAGGCAAAATATGCCGGTGACCGTTATAATCCCGCTCAAGAGGAAACGGCGGAATTAGACTACGTGAACTTCCCTGTTCTTGTCAACTGCTATATACTCAAGGGTCTGGCCCTGAAGGTCGGCGTCCAGCCTGCCGTTAATGTCAGGTCCAGTATGTCAAATTATGTCCTTACAAATGTAAACAAGTTCGACTTTTCCATTCCCTTCGGCCTGTCCTACGAGTTCAAAAGCTTCGTGATAGAGGCCCGCTATAATCTCGGCGTTACGAATATTATTAAAGACGATGAGACCAGAAACCGTGTTGTCCAGATTACGGCAGGTATTAAGTTAGGCCGCTAACTTCCGCAAACAGACAGTGTGCGAGAAACAAAAGGAGCAGACTTCGATGTCTGCTCCTTTATTCTGCTCTACCTCCTACCTCCGGAGGTTCAGGCCTTTTCTCCCCCAAAGGAGAGCGGCCTGACAATCAGTTCTTGACGTTTGCCTGCACCGTTGCGTTCGGCGACTTAGTGTACACGCCGTCCACCTTGATGCCGTACGAGTACTTGCCTTTGTTTGATACCTGTATTGTTCCGGCATTGACAGAGAGGTTCCCCTTAACCTTGATGCCTATGCAGCGGTCCTCGTCGTCGGTCTCTTCGTCCTCGTACGTAGTCCCGTTGGCTCGTATCTGCATGAGCGTAGTGTTGTATTCCTCATCCACAGTCATGTTACCGGCCACCTGGATGCCTCTGCTGCCGTCACCGTTGGCCGTAATGTTGAACGTGCCGCCGCTGACGTACAGGTTCTCGGGAACCTTGATGCCCTTTGTGATGTCCTGCTCGGCGGTTATGGTTATGCTGCCGCCGCGGATGAACATCAGCCCGTTGTTCTCCTTGGTAGGGTCGGGCGTTACGTCATCGTCGAGCGTCACTTTCTCCACTTGCAGCCCGTCGCCGCTCTGTCCGGTGAGTGTCAGCGTTCCGCCGTTCATAAGGAAGTACTGGCCGGCATGCACGGCGTCGGATGCTGCCCTGTTGACTGTGATGGTGCCTGTAGTCCTCTTCAGCTGCAGGTACTCCTTGGTGGCGATGCCGTGCCTGGCGTTTCCTGTAACGGTGAGCGAACCGCTGCCCTCTATCTCGAGGTGTCCCTTGCAGTAGAGGGCGGCCTTCTGCGTCCCCCTGGAATAATCGGAGAGGTAGTTCTGCGTGCCGGGATTGAGTATCATGTTGACGCGCTTGCCGCACTGGATGTTGATGGCTGCACCGACATCGCTCTTAAGGTTGAGCCCGTTCAGGTAGAACTTGCACTTGAGCGGCCCTTCGTAAAGCAGCGAGCCATGTGTGCTCTCACCCTGCAGCACGAACTCCAACTCGTTCTGCGTGTCTGTGCTGACAAGCTTGACGTGTGCGCCAACGATTGTATCTGTGACATGCTTTGCGTGGCCGCGGTCCACGTAGGCCGTATCGCCGGCAAAGGTAACGGTAACGGTGTGCACCACCTTGATGCTGTCCACCTCGGCAGGAGCGTACACCGAATCACCCACGATGATAGCTCGTCCCTCCTTCTCGAACGTCAGTTCCGAGGTGGTAAAGCGCACACTGGTGTCTCCCTTCCAGATGCGTATCTGTTCTTGTGCCTGCATGGCGCAAGCACATAGCATGAATGTGCTTATGATAAAAAGTTTCTTCATTGTCATCCTGTTCTTTAAAAAACATTAGCAAAAGTCCTTCCCCCAGAGGAGGAGCGGGCTTTTACTTCCTGACCTTGATGGTCTTGTCGCCCATGCGGACGATGTAAACACCGGCGGGCAGACTGTCGAAGCTGACATTAGCACCCTCCTTGACGTAGGCGATGCTGACGATTGCGCCGCTTGTGTTATAGACGCGGAGCATTCCGTCGCCCTTGATGACGAGCGTGCCGTCTTTGAAAGTAAGATTCTCAGCCTGTTCGGGCAAGTTCTTGATGGCTGTTGCGTCTCCCGATTCTGTAAAGGTTATCTTGTCCAGATTGGCGATGGGGTAGGAGTGCTTACCTTCGGTGGTGGTGACTACTACATACCCGTTCTCGAAAGTTATCCTCTGCACGACGGGCAGGGGAAGGCTTTCTTCAGTACCATTGGAGGTAAGGGTAAGATAATTGTAATCGTTGGCCATCATATTAATGCTGGCCATGAGCAGCAGAGCTGCAAGAAAAGTCTTTGTTTTCATCTTTTATTTTGAGTTTTATAATTATACTTTGTATATGACATCTGTCTCCCCCCATTAAAGGAAAGCCAGAGAAGATCTTAGAAGCTGTATTTATATCCGAGGCAGATGGCGTGCTTCCTGTCATGTTGGCGCACCGCCACATTGTCTTCTATGTCGTATATGTCGAAAGTGATAACGTACGACAGGGATACTTCGTTGCGCTTGCGGAACTTATATGTGGAGCCTATGGCTGCGCGCACCTTCTGGAGCAGCATGTGGTCGCCCACGTTGACACTGTTGTGCGCTTCGGCTGAGACGAATGGCGAGAAGGGGAAACGCTTCTTGTCATATTCAATCTTGATGCGCGAGCGCAGAACTTGGTCGGTATATGCTGGATAGTATTTGGGCTCCGTCTCATCAGTTACGCTTTCTTCGTACCAGGAAATCTCGTTCCAGTCGTCGTCGAAATCATACTTCTTCTCGTTGATTACGCGATGCTTGAACTTATCTACAGTTCTGGCTCTGCTTTGCGTCAGCTGGTAACGCTCGCGAAGGGATACCTTTATCAGATTCCACAACTTGATGTTACCCGTTGCTTCTGCACTGAACCGATGACGAGGATACCAATGCCTTGGGGTATGATTGTAGCCCGTCTCCCAATATTCACTACCTACCTCACCTTCATTCTTGTCTTTGTACTTGTCCGGTCTGTAGGTATAAAGGAAGTTGTAGTTTACGCCAAACCTAAGATTCTTGCAGACTTTGTAGCTCGTGCCAAGACCAGCAGAGAAGCGCGCCTTGTCCTGGGAGCGGTATTCCATATCCAGTCCGACATCCCAGTTCTTGGTGATGGCTTTCTCCACCCCAATCTCATGCCAAAGTCCGACCTCGTCGTTCTCTTGTGCCGAGACAGGCAACAGGGAACAAAGGGCAAAGAGCAGGAGTGCGAGTATGGATTGGCGCAATGTCATAAACGAGGCATTTTAGTCATTTCTTCAATACTGTTGCCACGATCGTTGGGCTCGTCGTAGAATATACGGATGAGACAGGCATCCTTGAGGAAGTCAACGAGACCAATCTCCAGACGCTGTATTTTCAGTCCAGTACGTTTCTCCAAGTCGGCTTTCAGTTCTTCGCGCTTGTCGGGAGCGATGAGAGCAACGTTGTCATATTTGATGTATTTGCTGCAACTGCTGCTGACCAGCTTGCTGCTCTCGAAAATCCAGGCCATACCCACGAAGACCAGGTTGACGAAGATGATGGTGACAAGTCCGAAGCCGTCCCAATAGTCTGCCTTGGGATGATATTCGGCACGACCGAGGGCATTCACCACGCTGAGTGCAATGAGCATGAAGAGGTATGTCATCTCGCGGATGGGAACCGCCTCTGTGCGGAAACGCATGATGCCGAATATGGCAAAGAGACCCATCGCTGCACCGATGTTCATGCCGTCACCCTCCATCAAGCTTACAAGCAGGAAGATGCTCATGGACATCAGAATGTAGATAAACATGTAGTCGCGGCGACGACTATGAGGATAGTAGAAGCCACGTGCGATAATGCACACCACAATCAGATTGATGATGAAGCGCATTACCAATGAAATGAAATGCTGGGGATCAAACAGCGTCAAGCCTATTAGATTACCCAACTCATAGTTTAAGTTTTGAATGATTTCCATATAGATAATACTTGTTTTAGTTTCTTAGTTAATCTTTTGCTTTGCCAACTTGCCCAACTTGACCATGCGGGTCTTGAAGCGGTTCTGCTTGAGTCCCTTATTGGTCATGACCGAACCGATGCAGTATTTGCTGAATCCGCTGGGCTTGATGCGTAACTGGCGGAGGATGTCGAGGACAGGGCTGAAGACGTTGCCGTCACGCTTGAGCTCGATGATGACAAGCGGCCCGACGTTGGCATCCTGTCCAGTTTCCATGTTGTGGAACTGCACGTCGTAGTCGATGGTCAGACGCTCCGTCTTTCCGTAGTTGACGAGCGTGATACGGTGGAACTGGTTGCGTACAGTGGGGTGTATGTCAGCCAGGCTGAGGTGTACACGTTCCTGCAGGAACTCTTCATTGCCGTTCTCACCGGTTATCTGCTGGTCGGGTACAGGGACGCGCTTCTTCTTTGTCCGGCCGTGGTTGTTCTTGGTCTTTATCTCCAGGAAGGTGTCATCGCTGTCCATATAAGTCCTGACGCGCACTTTCTGCCTTGGAGCGCGTCCGTTGTGGTGGTCCAGGTAGAATCTGTGGTTGTCGGTGTCCCAGTAGGTCGTCATGTAGTTGGCAATCTTTGCCCCGTTGTGGAACTGCGCATAGTATTTCCCCTGCGCCAACTCCAGGAGGCGCGCCAGGTTTTCCTTGTTCGTCACGAATTTCGTGTCAGTGCGATTCATAAGACGAATCTCCTTCATCTCTTCCAGCGTGATAGGCTTCAGATTTGTCAGCAATTCGTCTATACGGGCATCAATTTCCATCTTTTTTATGCATTCTACGGGACAAATATAGTTTTTTTTGTGCAAATATCGGTGCGTAATATTGTTTTTTTAACAAAAAAACTCTACTTTTGCTTTGGCAACGCACATAAATGACAGATTATTAACTACAAAATATAGTGAAGTATGATTGATGTGAAAGAAACACTCGGCAGAGCCGAGGAGAAAATGGAAGAGGCCGTGATGTATCTGGAGGAGACATTGGCACATATCCGTGCCGGCAAGGCCAATGTGAAGATTCTGGACGGTATCCGTGTAGATAGCTACGGTAGTTTAGTGCCTCTGAATCAGGTGGCTGCAGTCATTGCTCCCGATCCACGTACCATTACCATCAAGCCTTGGGACAAGAGCATGTTCCGTCCCATCGAAAAGGCTATCATGGACAGCAATGTAGGCATTACGCCCGAGAACAACGGCGAGATAATCCGTCTCGGCATTCCTCCTTTGACGGAGGAGCGTCGTAAGCAGCTTGCAAAGCAGTGCGGCAAGGAGGGCGAACAGGCCAAGGTGAGCATTCGTAATACGCGCCGCGAAATTATCGAGAAGCTCAAGAAGGGCATCAAGGACGGGCTCTCCGAAGACCTTGAAAAGGATGCTGAGGGCGACATGCAGAAGATGCACGACAAGTACATCAAGAAGGTGGACGAGTTGCTTGCAGCTAAGGAGAAGGAAATCATGACCGTTTGATGCGCGGCCTCGTCATTAGGAACACAGGCAGCTGGTACACCGTCAGAACAGACGGGGGCCAGCTGCTCAATTGTAAGGTAAAGGGCACATTCCGTCTTAAGGGAATCCGCAGTACGAATCCTGTGGCGGTAGGCGATGTGGTGACCATCACACCTGGTGCTGACGGGCAGACGGCACTCATAGACGGAATTGAGGACCGCCGCAACTACATCATCCGTCGCGCCTCCAATCTCTCCAAGCAGAGCCATATCATTGCAGCCAATGTCGATATGGCAGCCCTTGTGGTCACTATTGCGCATCCTGAGACAAGCACAACCTTCATCGACCGCTTCCTGGCCAGTGCTGAGGCGTATCGTGTGCCTGTCCTCATCATCTTCAACAAGACGGATCTCTACAATGCCGAGGAGCAGGCTCAGCTTGATGCGCTCACCGCTCTCTACCGAGCCATAGGTTATACTTGCCTTACTTGCTCCGCGGTGGAGGGTAGCGGTATGGATGCGTTGCGGGCAGAGCTGCAGGGCAAGACAACCTTGCTCAGCGGCAACAGCGGCGTCGGTAAGAGCACTTTGCTCAACCTGCTTGTTCCTGATGCCGATGCCAAAACAGCGGAAATCAGTATCGCTCACGATTCAGGAATGCACACTACGACTTTCTCCGAGATGTTTTTCCTGCCGCAAGGCGGCTCGCTCATCGATACACCGGGCATCAAGGGCTTCGGTACGTTCGATATGGAGCGCGAAGAGGTGTCGCATTACTTCCGCGAGATATTCAGGACTTCCGACGGTTGCCGATTCGGTAACTGCACCCATACCCACGAACCGGGTTGTGCCGTGTTGCAGGCTTTAGCCGACGGGCATATAGCAGAGAGCCGTTACACCAGTTATCTTTCCATGCTCGACGATAAGGATGATGGTAAATATCGCTCTCCTTTTTGACATTATGAATCCTGCATTATGAATAAAGTAAATATAATAAAGGTTGGTGGCGGCGTGGTCGAGGACCAGGCTTCGCTTGCTTCATTGCTCAGCCAGTTCGCGGTGATGGAAGGCCGTAAGGTCCTGGTGCATGGCGGCGGTCGTCTGGCAACGGCGACGGCTACCAATCTGGGCATAGAGAGCCGTATGGTGGGTGGCCGCCGCATCACGGATGCCCGGATGCTCGAAGTCGTGACAATGGTTTATGGCGGTTTGGTCAACAAGAATATTGTGGCAGGCTTGCAAGCGAAGGGCGTGAAAGCTTTTGGCTTGACAGGAGCCGACGGTGATGTGATACGCAGCCGCAAGCGTCCCCTGAAGTCGGTGAAGATGGAGGACGGCACGGAGCAGATGATTGATTTCGGCTATGTGGGCGATGTTGATAAGGTAAATGCCCAATTGCTTGTTCAGCTTATCGAGTGTGGTATTGTGCCCGTAGTTGCCCCACTCACACACGACGGAGAGGGACACATCCTCAATACCAATGCCGATACGATTGCCGCATCCGTTGCCTGTGCCCTTGCGGAACATTATGATGTTACCTTGACCTTTTGTTTTGAGAAGCCGGGCGTGTTGCGTAATGCTGATGATGACAGCAGCGTCATTCCCTCCATCAATGAAGAGCAGGCACGCAGCCTTATTGCTGAGGGCATCATTGTGGGTGGCATGATACCAAAGATAGAGAATGCATTTGAGGCCATTCATCAGGGAGTCCGTCAGGTTATTATTACCCACTCCGATAACATCGACGGCTCGCGGGGAACAACTATTAAAGGTTAAAGGTTATATATAGGTTAATGGTTCTTTGAATCTTTAGAGCAAAGGTGATTCTTCACTCTTTTCTCTATTTTCTTCACTTTTTTTGTTTATATCTGTAACTTTTTCCGATTTGATTCGTCTAGTTAAGTAGAGAGATGGAAAATATCAGCTTCCGAACCATCGTGTTGCCGTTGGGCGACAGGCTTTACCGCCTGGCTCTCCGCATCACGATGAACCGGGCAGAGGCCGAGGATGTGGTACAGGACACGCTTCTCAAAGTGTGGGAGTGTCGCAGCGAATGGGAGCAGATAGGCAATCTCGAAGCTTTCGCAATGACCATCTGTCGCAACCGCGCAATCGACATCACAAAGCGCGTGGGACGCAATGCCGCATCTCTCGATGTTGTTGACAACAGACGACAGACAACGGACAACGGACAACAGTCGCTAGAGGCTCACGAGCAACTCTCTCTCGTACGCAGGCTCATGGACAACTTGCCCGAAGTGCAGCGCACCATCATGCTCCTGCGCGACGTCGAAGGCCGCTCCTATCAGGAGATTGCACAGGTGCTGGGCATCAGCGAGATACAAGTGAAAGTCTATCTGCATCGAGCCAGAACAAAAGTAAAAAATGGAGTAAAAGACTAGGGAACAGAGATTCATTCTTCATTCTTCATTCTTAATTCTTAATTTAAGACAATGGATTACAAATACATTGAGCAATTGCTGGAGCGTTACTGGGAATGCCAGACGACGCTCGAAGAGGAAGCCATCCTCCGCACTTTCTTCCGTCAGGAGGATGTGCCGGCAAGCCTGCTTCCCTATCGCCAGCTCTTCATCGAAGAGGACAAAATGGCGAACGAGCACTTGGGCAAAGACTTCCAAGACAAGATACTCCGTATGGTTGATGAAGAAGAACCAGCATCTTCCCTTCCGGAGGGAGGGCCAGTGGTTTGCAAGGCGCGCCGCATGACTGTCATACACCGTCTGCGTCCGTTCTATCGGGCAGCGGGTCTCATCGCTATCATGCTCTCCATCGGCAATGCAGCGCACCAGAGTTTCACCGACGAGGAAGATGCTGCAAAAACTCCCCAAATGGCTGAGACAATCCCCTTCGACAGTTTGCAAGACATATCGATTGGACAGCCGGAAGAGCAGTCGGCGGCACTCGCCACACAGATTCCCGACACGCTCGACGCATTCACCAGATAATCATTATTATTGCTTTTCAAAATAACTTTGCTTAAAAACACAATCAATTGCCGGAAAGCATCGCTTTCTCTCAAAACAACTAACAGCGAAAAAGAGCAGCCGTGAGGTTGCTCTTTTTTATGTCCCTGCCCGTTCCGTGTCCCGAAAACTATCAGCTTCTGATGATGATAGGAGGGGCTTTTATTTAATTTTAATTAAAATGTTAATAGATGAAATCAATTTAGTTAGAGGAAGTTAAACTCCTTAAATAGCTTTAATAAATATGAGGAGTTACGTGCAAAATGCTTACCTTTGCCGTCAAGAACAATAAAAACGAGAAAAATGATATACCCTGTATACTGGCATTTCAATCGGTGTACGCCAACCTACAAGTCGGTGTACGCCAACCTTCACATCGGTGTACGCCAATTGAAAGTCGGTATTATGGGGCTTTTTTATTAACCCTTAATTTATAATAACTATGTCTCACTTAAAGCTAAAAGCACTGAAGACGAAGCGCTACAATCCTGTAGCGAAAAAGATGGGCTACTCAGCCCGAGTAATCACCAACGGCACAGCCACATTCGATGACATCTGTGCACTCGCCGGAAAAGGCTCGACCCTCGACCCCATCGAGATAGAAGCCTGCTCCAAAGCCTTCTGTCGTGATGCAGCCGCCCAGCTAAAGCAGGGCTACATCGTCGATCTTGGTCCCCTTGGCAAACTCTATCCCAGTTGTACCAGTGGATGGGTTGAAAAGGAGGAAGATCTGTTACTCAGCAGTGTGCATCCAACACTCTATTACAAGCCTGCCATTGAGGTGGATTCAGCTATCAAGTCGGCATCCCTGGTATGGGGTAAGGCATCCGATGATGATGAGAACATTGCTCCCGAAGGCGGCACAGACTCCGGAACGACGGGCGAAGGCGGCTCGAACACGAATGGCTCGAATGGCAACGACAACCCCGGAGGTGACAATCCCGGAGGCCCAGGCCAGGATGAGTAGAGCCTTCCCTCAGTTCAATTGATAATTGACAATGAGGAAATGAAAGGCGGCGGCTATCGGCAACGGTAGCCGCCGCTATTTTTGTGCTCATAGATAAAAATTCCACGCATAAGTAAAAATAATTCTTCATTGCTGTCCACTAAAAATCGCCAAGTGTTCTTTGAAATGATTGAAATATAGTTAGTTACAGAGGTCTTTTGAGTCAACGGACTTGATTTTGTATCTTTGCAGCCAAAATGGTTTGCATATGTATCAATACAAGTACGT
>JAGCNQ010000022.1 GCA_017645845.1 Bacteroidaceae bacterium | reverse complement strand
GGACTATGACACAGAGTATTGCTATGTAGCCTTCGTGAAGACCTCAGAGGGTGAGACATTCTATGGTGAGCCGCAGTCGTTCAGGACAAGTCCAGTTGACCCGGATGGCATCAAGTCAATTGAAAATGGAAAATTGATAATTGAAAATGATGTCTACGACCTCAATGGTCGCAAGCTTGACAAGCCACAAAAGGGTATCAACATCATCCGCTACTCCGACGGGACAACAAGAAAGGTGCTGATTAAGTAAACATCGCGTCGCTTGACGCAAGAAACGATAACAGGGGATGCACCAAAGGTGTGTCCCCTGTTAGTGACTTATCGCTAATGTCAGCATTAACCTCCCTTTTTTAGCTGAGGCGGCTCAAGGTTTTTGGGGGTATTGGGGGAGAAGGTTGTGGACTTAGCTGTATTTGCAAAGATGGAATTGCAAACAAGACACATTTCGTGAAATAATACATGAAAAGTTTGTAGGTTTTAGAAATAGTTCATACCTTTGCAGCAGAATTCCCCCTTGTATGCAAATTACTTGGGTCAGTTGTGAAAGAACAACTTAGAAAAAGTAATCCCCCCTTGTATGCAAATTACTTGGGTCAAGCCTCCGAAAGGGGGCTTTATTTTTAAAGATTATAGCATGGACAAGAAAAAAGTTATAGTATACGTTGACGGGTACAACTTCTATTATGGGCTTAAACATGGAGGCAACAAGTGTGACAATATAGTTTGGCTCGAACATTATAAGGCAAGGTTTGTACAATCAATGCTGCCTGAAGAACTGACTCTTCCTAATGGACATAAAATAACACGGCCAGAGAATTGGAAATAAAATGACCAATTAACTTAACGTAGAAAGATGTGGTTAGCTTTTGCCTTTCTTAGTGCTGTTTTGCTTGGCTTCTATGATGTCTGCAAGAAACACTCTTTGCGCGACAATGCCGTCATCCCCATCCTCTTCCTCAATACACTTTTCTGTTCGATTATCTTCCTGCCTTTGGCTTTCCAGACTCCGTTCGGCGGATGGGAGGTGCAACGTTACATTCTGCTCAAGTCGTGCATCGTGCTGAGCAGTTGGCTGCTCGGATATATTGGCATCAAGCACCTGCCCATCACGATTGTCGGCCCCATCAATGCTACGCGTCCTGTCCTGGTTCTGATAGGCGCACTCCTCATTTTCGGCGAACACCTAAACCTCTGGCAATGGGCTGGCGTTATGCTGGCCATCCTGAGTTTCTTCCTGCTCAGTCGAAGCGGGAAGAAAGAGGGCATTGACTTCGGACATAACCGTTGGATATTATGTACTGTGGGAGCTGCCATTCTGGGTGCCCTCAGCGGTCTCTACGACAAATACCTGATGGCAACAGAAGGGGGACTGGGTTTACCAAGACTGACGGTACAATGCTGGTACAACTTCTACCAGACGCTTATGATGGGAGCGATGCTGCTGCTTTTGTGGTGGCCCAAGCGAAACGAAAGCACTCCTTTTAGTTGGCGCTGGAGTATCCTGCTCATCAGCGTCTTCCTGAGCCTGGCAGACTACGTCTATTTCTACAGCCTCTCGCTGGACGGTGCCTTGATAAGTGTTGTGAGTATGGTGCGCAGGAGCAGCGTTTTGGTCAGCTTCATGCTTGGTGCCTTGCTCTTTCACGAAAAGAATCTGCGCAGCAAGGCCATCGACCTTGCCCTTGTCCTGCTCAGTATGTTCCTGCTATGGCTGGGAAGCCATTAATCTTCTTAACCCTTTAACTTTTTAACAATCTGTCGGACTTTCCCGTCAGCTTTCTGACGCTGTTCGCGTGTCAGTTCGCTGGTCTGGAGTTCCCAAGTAATATTCTCATCACTTTCGGAAAGGGAGGCCTTCATAAGTGGTAAGGCTTCTAAGGCAAGCCGTACATCGGTATCAATATCCTCGCTCAGGAAATCATCGACGGCAGGTCGTTCGACGGTTTGGGGCAGTTCGTTCCATTCGGCATCAAAAAAACGGACGCGACTATCTGGAGCAGGGGCATTGTAGGTCTGTACCATACAGAAAACGCTGTCAGATAGCAAGCGCATCTCAACAATACAATGCTCGGAGAGTTGAAGCTTCAGGTATCGGTCGCTGAGGACGAGCAGTTCCGTACGGTCTTCGAACTTGTTCTTAACCACAGCCTGCATGTTATTCTCGCGGAAGTCAATCAGGTCGAGGCGGTTGTTCTTGGTCAGCAAAGGAAAGATGCTGTCGGGAGCTGCTGCATAGATGTCACGAATGCGCGCTTGCGCAAGCGCAAAGTGAAAAGTGAAGAGTGCAGAGTGAAAAATGAGCAAACGAAGGACAAGAGACCGCATAACGTAGAACTATTAATATATTAGTATTATATCAATTCTTAATTCTTAACTCTTAATTCTTAATTCATTAAGGTTTCAAATCCCAATCGGAGAGGTAGAAGCGGCTCTCAATGGCATTCTCGTAGCCGTCGGGCAGATTGCAGAAGAAGTCTATGCCCGTTCGTCTCTCAAGCTCGTCTATGGAAATGACATACCTGGAACTTACGTCGTCCGTATTCCCCTTGTGCTCCATCCAGAAAGCGATGGCATCATAGCCGCCGTTTTGCTTGGCGAACTTGCTGGCATAGCGCAGGATGGCCATGTAATAGTATTTCGGGCAAGCCAACTGATTGCTGCTTCCTATTTTTGTGTAGTTACCTTCAGTAATCGTACCGCCTTTGACTACATAAAGCGTGTCACGGAAAGAGGATTTATCGTAATGACTGCGGAGGAAGTTTTCCAGGTTCCACCATATCCCCTGTTCGTTGAAGGCTTTCAGTTGTGGACTGATGTTGCTCATGTAGAACGTCTGTCCGTTGGCTTCTTTTGAGTTAAGCCGGTCAGCGCTGCCAATGATATGTCCTCGCTGATAGCGCCAATCGTCGTAATCTCCGGAATTGTAACGCATATTTGCGGGCAGCACGGGGTCGGGCTGGAAAGGGTCGCTTGTACCACCATAGCCGTTGAACGTCTCGCCATTGTTCCAATTTTTCCGGTACCAATTCTTATTGCCTGACGAGAACCCGTTGTACCACTTGAAGGCTGTCCAGCCGTTGGCCCTGAGTTTGGTGTTATAGCCGATGCAATAATTCAGCGTACCATCTGGCAAAGTATGGACGATGAGCGCATCGATATTGCCAGTCGTCAGGGAAGGAATCTCCAATCCGTGCGAGGCGCATGTCCTTACTGTTGGTGGTGTTGTGTTCTCGGTATAGAGAGCCAGAGCTGTCGAGGTATTGGCATTCTGGTTCGTCTGCTGAGGCAAAGTGACAGAGTCATCTCCACAACCGACTAGAAGGAAGAATAAAAAAAGAAGTGCAGACAACCAAATGTATCTGCACCTCTTGTATATTGGAAATCGGGGCATTATAATCCCTAATCTCTAATCCGTACTACTTCTTGGTGCGAGCGTAGCGGCTCATGAACTTATCTACGCGACCAGCGGTGTCAACCAGCTTACTCTTACCTGTGTAGAAGGGGTGAGAGGTGTTACTGATTTCCAACTTGTACAGAGGATAAGTCTCGCCTTCAAACTCAATGGTTTCGGTGGTCTTGGCTGTGGAACGGCTCAGGAACATATCGCCATTGCTCATGTCCTTGAATACAACGGGACGATAATTCTCAGGGTGAAGTCCTTGTTTCATTTGTTTTTTCTCCTTTTCTTTTATGCCCCCGAGCTTCCTTTTTCGTGACTTGGGAAGTAGATAAGGGGCGGGTTATTACTTTTTAGCGGCTGCAAAGATACAACAAAAAATTGAAAAGGAAAAAGGGAAAGAGGAAAAATTATTTGTTTTTGCTGCAAAAAAGAATAAAAACTCCTAATTATTACCCCCTGCCTTATATTTTTTAATTCTTAATTCTTAATTTTTAATTCTCATTCCCTTCTACCCAGTCCATAATGAGCCGATAAGCAATGGAAGAAGGGTCGGGCAGGAAGGGAAGATTGTCCTTACTGTACCAACCTCCGTCGCTGAGCTCTGTCTTCTGGAGTTGCAAATCGCCCGAAAGGTAATCTGCCGTGAAGCCTACCATCAAGCCGCTTGGATAGGGCCAGGGCTGCGAAGCGAAATAGCGAATGTTAGTGATAAGGAGATGTGTCTCTTCCCATACTTCGCGCTGTACACATTCCTCCAGTGTCTCGCCTGTCTCTACGAAACCTGCCACAAGTCCATAATGACGGTCGCGGAAGGTATGGGCATGTACCATCAATATCTCATCACCCCGCTTCACACGGACGATGATGGCTGTGGCGAGACTTGGCCAGAGCTCTTTGCCGCACTCCTTGCATTGCTTGCTGATTTCCGTCTGCCAGCGCATCTCGCCTCCACAGACACCGCAAAACTTGTTGTTCTGATGGAAATAGACCAGCTCGGCACACTTGCCTGCAAGCTGATAGTCTTCGGGAGAGAGGACATGGAAGCTTTTGCGGAGCGGCATCATCTGCAAGTC
>JAGCNQ010000167.1 GCA_017645845.1 Bacteroidaceae bacterium | reverse complement strand
AATCTTTCCGTTCTGCCAAGTCTCATCGACGGTGAAGTTGCCCTGTGCCTTCAATCCCGACACACTGCCTTCCTTCCAAGCTGTAGGCACTGCGGGAATCAGGGTGATGATGTCGTCGTAGGATTGCAGTAACATCTCGGCAATGCCGCTGGTGCAGCCGTAGTTACCGTCAATTTGGAAGGGCGAATGGGCATCGAAGAGGTTGTAGTAGCAGCCGCCATAGTTACCCATCTCAATGACATAGCTGCCTGAGTGCCTGAGTGCCAGCGAGAGGTTCTTGCGGGCACGGTTACCATCCAGACAGCGGCTGTATGTGTTCGTCTGCCAACCCATCGACCAGCCTGTCACATCGCCGTTGCGAGCTATCTGTCCGTTGTAGGCCGCTTGGAACAGGCGCTTGCCTTTTGTGCTTTGGTCAAAGGCACTGACTTGGGAGAAGGGATAGAGGCACATTAGGTGGGAGAGATGGCGGTGTCCCGGGTCGGAGAGGGCATTGTTCTTCCACTCCGAGATGCATATCTTGCTGTTATAGGTCTCTGTCCACAGCCCTTTGTCGAAGTTGTCGTAGAAGTCCTGGATGTCAGCAATCTCCGAAGCTGTGAGGGGAGACTCGTCACCAAGCTCTGCATGGCCCTTCATCACTTCGTCCAAGAGTTCGTAGGCGGTCTGCTGTGCGAAGGCTGTGACATCGTAGGGACCGTGTTCAGGACTCCATTCATTCGTAATCTCATAGAGGCCCTTGCTGTCCTTTGTAGCGATGGATTTGATGAAGAGCGCGCACTGATACATGACAGGCAGGGCTCTCTGCAGGAACTCGCGATCCATCGTATATTTATAATAGCGCCACAGGTGTGTGCAGTACCATGCTCCAAGTGTTTTCATGCTGCCATTGCTCCAGGTGGATGTACCACCGAAGATGTTGTTCTCCACTGCTACCGTCCAACCCTTGGCTCCGCTCTTAATCTTGGTTGCGAATTGGTACCAAGGGGAGTTGCTGCTCGGAGCACCGAGGTCAAGAATGTGGTTCAGGAAGGGCAGGTGCATCTCAGAGAGGTTGGTGGGGTCGGCAGGCCAGTAGTTCATCTGCACATTGATGTCGGCGTGTATGTCGCAGTGCCAGAAGCTGGTGTTGCTTCGGTCGTTCCAAATGCCCTGTAGGTTCGAGGGCGCATGGATGCTGGAGTCCAGGTTGGCGCCGATGGTGAAGTAGCGTCCGTACTGGAAGTAGAGTGCTTCAAGGAAGAGCCCGTCGCTGCTTGTCTTGTTCTGGTCGGATGCGTTGTAGAATTTGACGAGGTTTTCGGTCGTCATCGTCGATGAGCCTCCCAGTTGCAAGTTGACGCGGTTCATCAGGGCACTATGGACGACCTTATGGTCGGAGAGTAGGGTAGTGTAACCCTTTTCGGCGGCATCGTTGATACGGGAAGTTACTGTTGTTGCCAAGTCTGCAGCAGTTGCTCCGTTCACGCAACCAGATTTACTTGCATCATAATTGGTGGTTGCGGCCATGATGATGTTCACCCAAGTTGCACCGCTTACGCTGATGCCTTCGGAGTTTGTGCTAACCATTCCGTCTGTCTCAACCTTGAATTGCGTATTGTAGCTGACAATCTGCAACTTGCCGCGGAAAGTGGCAGAGGCTGTTCCGTCGGATTCGGCCTGATAGGTCACACTGCCTGCACCGATTTGTCCGTCGGGAGCATAGCTGATGCCGAGTGTCATTTGCTCTGTACCTTCTGCTTCGTAGCGCGCCACAAAGACATGGTCGGTAGCAGAGGTGAAGTAGCGCCGATGGAAGGTAGTCTGATGGTCTGGCGACTGGAAGTTAACGCCAGCCACACCATCGATGATGTCGAGATAGCGATTGTAGTTCTCGATGGGTTTGTTGTCGGATTCAGCAGCCGAGAAGGTGCCGCTCTTGTCCTTGACCAGAATAGAACCGAAGTTCTGGAAGTAGCCTTGCCCGACCGAGCTGCCGTTAGTGGCATAGCCGCTCCAGAGGGTCTTCTCGTTAAACTGTATGTCGTCCGTGAGAATACCTCCGCGAATGGTAGCACCAAGTTGGCCGTTGCCCATCGGCAGAGCATATTCCATCCACGTGTCGCTGACGCCTGTGGCTGTGGCGGGGATGTCATACCATAGGGAGAAGTCATGGATGTCAGTCGGACGCGAACCCTTCTGTCCCACACAGAACTCGGTGGGTTGTACATCTGCCTCTGCAACAAGGTATAGGATGTTATTGACGTCTGCAGCCTGCCAAAGTCCGATTTCCTTGCCTACTCCTGTGCCGCCCCACTGGTTGAGGTAGCGGTTGTTCTGACCTGCTGCACCTAGCCATGAAATCTCGTACTTGCCGGCATAGTTTGTGTTTTTTGTTTGTTCGATGGTAAAGCCGTTGGCATCGGCACCGATGCGTGTTTTGAGCCGGCTGCCGTCATAGTATGCTTTGCGTCCAGAACTTTTGTTGATGAGTTGGAAATTATTTTCGTCACCGACGAGCTTCCATAGTTGGCTCTTCTCACCATACTTACGTCCTTGTGTAGTGATGTTCTGGGCAGCTCCCATGTCTTGAAGTACCAGGCTTGAGTTGGCAAAGGTGATGAAATAGTATCCGCCCTCCTGCTCTTCTGTGGAGAAGAAGTCGGGAATCCCCTGAATAGTGAAGATGAAGCGCGAGCCTGTATCGTCGCTACCGGCTGCATTGTCCCAATAGGCGAGGTAGTCCCCGCGCTTGTTCCAGTACTTGTGGTCAGAGCCGTGGTCCTTTATCCAAAAGCCGGCACCGTTCGGTCCCATGTCGAACTTCGTGACGTTCTTATTGTTGTTCTCGGCCACCATCTTAGCGCGTCCTTGACTTTCGGAGCCTGTCATGCCTAGCACAAATTCTTCTCCTCTGGCCTTGTTGTAGAAGGTATAGCCGTCTGTGTCATTGCCGATGAAAGTCCAAAGGCCGTTGTCGCTCGTGTCTTCTGTCGTGTTGGACAGCAACAGATAGACGCCGTTCGTATAGCCATTTTTTGTACTTAGGTAACCGCCATTACCAACTTTGATAGTGTACCACCTTGCCTGGCTCAGGTCAGCAGCACTGGCAAAGGTGAAAGAGTGAAAAGGTGAAAAAGTGAAAAAGAGAAGAATCAGAAGAAATGTTATGCGTTTCATAATAAATTGTAGTTTTCGTTATTTCGTTATTCCGATATTTCGATAAGTCCTGGTGTTTTATCCTTCGCGGAGGAAGTCGAGCATCTCGAAGATGTCGTCTTTCGAGGCTTGCTGGTTGATGCGGATGTCTCCTATGTCGCCTAACAGGGTGAAGTTGATGATGCCTCCTTCGTTCTTCTTGTCGTGTGTCATGAACTCGTAGAGGCGATCGTATTGTTTGCAATCGATGGCGAATTCGCTGTAGTTCTGCCTTATGAACTGCACCGTCTGGCGCAGTTTGTCCTTAGGAAAGCCGCATTTCACCGTGCTTAGGTATAGTTCGCAGATAAGGCCCCACGCCACAGCATAGCCGTGCAAGATGGTGCGTCCTTGTTCCATAGCGAGACTCTCAAGCGCGTGACCTGCGGTATGCCCCAGATTGAGTGCTTTGCGTATGCCTTTCTCTGTCGGGTCTTCCTCTACGATGCGCTCCTTGACGGCTACACTCTTTGCCACAAGAGTGCCGAGGTGGGTATAGAGACATTGATCATTGAAGTCAAATCGGAGCAATTCAGCCCAAGTCTCAGTATCGCTGATGAGTCCGTGCTTAAGCATTTCGGCATAGCCTGAGAGGAGGTTTCTGTAGTCGAGCGAACGTAGGAACTCGCTGGAAAGGATAACTGTGGCAGCGCAGTTGAAAACGCCTATTTCGTTCTTCAGCCCTCCGAAATTAATGCCCGTCTTGCCACCCACACTGGCGTCAACCTGACTGAGGAGCGTCGTTGGTGTGTTGATGTAGGCAATGCCACGCTTGAATGTGCTGGCAGCGAAGCCACCCAGATCCGTTACCATCCCACCACCCAGGTTCACCAAGAGCGAGTGACGTGTGGCGCCACCTTGCTGCAGAGCCGTCCAAACTTGTGTGAGTGAGGCCAGCGTCTTGTTGTCATCTGTGTCGCCAATCGTTATCATCCGCGCCTCATTGAAACAGGGTAGGGCACTCACGTGTGGCCAACAGAGCCTGACTGTCGTTGTGTCTGTGAGCACGAAGAGTCGGTCGTATGATTGGCGTTTGATGGCGCCCTGAATATCCTCTGGCAGATTTTGGCTTATGATTATCTCATTTTTCATAATTCTTAGATTCTTTAGAACTAAGGTACGCTTCTAAAGCATGGTACACAATGCACAATTCATAATTATTCCGTCGTCCATGGGAAGGCTATTATTCTTTCTGCAAAGATACGAAATATAGTTTAAAGTTTAAAGTTT
>JAGCNQ010000166.1 GCA_017645845.1 Bacteroidaceae bacterium | reverse complement strand
TGCGCTCTTTGCGGTAGAAGATGGCAGAATACTCGCCACTATTATCACCGTCGTTGCGTCCCACGCCAATGCTGCCATAGCCGGTTAGTCCGTTTCTCATGTCGGTCATCTGGGCTGGTAATGCTTCTTGCACACCAAGCAGGTCAGGCTGCTGAAATTTAACAAGGTTGATGAGATAGGTGCGCCTAGTGTTCCAGCCGTTGCCAGCATCGGTATCGCTGGAATTCTTGTACCGAAGGTTGTAGGTGCCCACATAGAGTTCCTGGGCTTGTGCTGCACATATGGTCAGCAGCACAAAGATTAAATGTAAAAGTAATTTTCTCATAGTTTATAGTTTTGAGTTGTTAGGTTTCTTTTTTTCCCGATTTCGCTCTCTCTTGGAAGCTAGGGAGGGGGTCAAAATTAAATTCCAATTGTGGGGAGCCGAGCAGATTAAAGGTCATGCGGTGGTAGGGTGTGGGACCGTGCTCTCGGATGGCCTGACGGTGTGCAGGTGCAGGATAACCCTTGTTACTATTCCAGTGGTAAGCGGGATATTCTTTGTGAAGGCGCAACATATGGTCATCTCGATAAGTCTTGGCTAGGATGCTTGCAGCAGCGATGCTCATATACTTGCCGTCGCCTTTGACGATTGTGGTGTAGGGAAGGTTGGCATAGGGTGTGAAGCGGTTGCCGTCGATGATAACTTCCTCGGGACAAAGCTTGAGTTCGTCGAGGGCGCGATGCATGGCCAAAATGCTGGCACGAAGGATGTTGATGCGGTCTATCTCCTCATTGCTGACGATGCCCACAGCCCAGGCTAAAGCCTCGCGCTCAATGACCTCACGCAGGGCATAGCGTTTGCGTTCGCTGAGCTGCTTCGAGTCATTTAGCAAATTGCACTTGAAGTCAGGTGGCAGGATAACTGCGGCAGCAAAGACGGGACCGGCCAAACAACCGCGTCCGGCTTCATCACATCCGGCTTCAATAACGTCTTTATGATAATAAGGTAATAGCATAAACCTTTCATTAATCTCTAATCCCTAATTTCTAATCCTTAATTCCTACTCCCATCACCTTTTGATGACTGCTCTTATGACGAACCAAAAATGCCGGACGATGGTAGCAGGCCAGCCATAGTAGTGTGCCATGATTCGGAGACGCTCTATGAGCGAGGCGCGATGGTTGCTTGTTGTGAGGCCTTCGTTGAGATAGTCGGTCAGCACGAGGTACGTATTGACAATCCGAATGCGGCGACGCGTGGCGCGACGAATGATGCGAATGCACCAGTCAAAGTCGGCAGAATAGTGGTAACGGAGATCATAGAGTTCCTCACGAGCCAAGTCGGTGCGGACGTAGAAAGACTGATGGCAGACGCGCATACCGTCGAGGAAAGTGTCAGGTGTGAGTTTCTCAGGCGGTGTGAGCCGGCGACGACGCAGAAAGTTTCCGTCACCATCCACCAGATGTGTGTCTCCATAGAGGATGGCAGGATGCCTATAGTTACCCTTCACCCATTGTGTCAACTGCACTACGGCAGAGATGGTATCGGTGCTGTGCAGACGGTCTCCAGCATTGAGGAAGACGATATAGTCGCCTGTAGCATTGAGCAATGCTTTGTTCATTGCATCATAGAGTCCGCTGTCTGGTTCACAGATGAGTCGTATATTATGGCGTGCTTGATTCTCCTCTACATAGCGTTGCACAAGCGAGAGCGTGTGGTCTGTAGAACAACCATCGATGATGAGGTGCTCAATGCGGGCATAGTCCTGCGAGGCCACACTCTTGAGTGTACATCCTAAGGTTGTTTCTGCGTTGTAGGTAACAGTCGCTATGGTGATTAAGGGCTTCATGTTACGCTTGGTAGAGATTGATGTATTGTTGTGCAACGTGTGTTTCCCCATATGAGTCTGCGGCTTTGCTATGGGCTGCTACACGCAGGTTATGGCTGAGGACAAAGCAAATGCCATCTGCCAGGTCGGAAGCATCGCGATAACGGGCTACATAGCCGTTCTCCAGGTGGTCTATCATCTCAGGGATGCCGCCTACATCGAAACCTATGCAAGGTGTACCACAACTCATAGCTTCGGCGATGGTGTTGGGCAGATTGTCCTGAAGGCTGGGTGTAAGGAAGGCGTCGGCCGCATTATATAACAGAGGCATCTCCTGTTCGCTAACAGTGCCAATGCGTGTGACGCTAAGATTGTTTGGTAAAGGAATTTGTTCTGCATTCTTTCCAACAATGACTAAATGCACTTCTTTTAACGACAATTTCTGCAGGGCTTCGGTCAAATAGGCAATGCCTTTTCGCTCGTCGGTTACCTTCTGACTACAGAAGAGTAGCAGACGCTTGTCCTGTGGTAAAGATAGGGCTTGTCGGGCCTGCTGCATGTCTGTGGGATGGAAGAGGTCAGAAGGAATACAGTTGTTGATGTGTATCACGCGTTCTGAAGGCAAAGATTGTTGTGCCTGATCTGTAATCCATTGGCTGCATCCAACAAAAGTAGGATGCCATCGTTGGTACAAAGTGTGTTTGCGTTTGTATATGGAAGAGGGTAAGGAACCACAGAGGATTGGGCAATGCTGGCATTCTGTTTCAGTACAATTGCCTCGATAATGACACACGCCAAGATAGGGCCATTCGTCGTGCAGTGTCCATACGACACGTTTGCCGCTCTTCATGATTTTGGCTATTCCGTTAAGAGAAAGCATTCCCTGACAAACCCAATGCAAATGGATGATGTCGGCTTCGCGGAACTCTCGGGTACAGGTGATGTCAATACCCATATTGGCGATGTCTGCCTGCCATAGGCGGGCGTGACTGAAACCACAACGCGGCAAGGTGGTGAGACGTTCCAACAATTTCGGTAACTTGTTGCCTATTGGGCATACAGTGACTGCGTCCGATTGCTTGTCACGTACCATTAGCTTTGCCTTCACACCATTTTTGTTGAGAGCTTCCATGAGGCGTCGTGCCGCAATGGCACCGCCACCGCTGCATTCGCTGGTACTTATGAGCAAAACATTCATCACTTTTTAACCCTTGGACCTTTTAACTTTTTATTTGTATGCCTTCTTTCCCAACCATTTGTTTATGCGATTGCGGATAGCAGTAAGTATGAAGCGGAAATTGCCATAGCGAAGGTTTAGAAAGAGTTCTTCGAAGGAGCGCCCAATCTTGACCATCGGATTCATCCACCCCATAATCTTATATGCACGATGGCGGTAAACAACATGTTCAATGACATAGGGCGGATGGTTGATGATGTGATTTTCTGGCAGTTCAAAGCGTTGCATGGTGAATATGCGACGGTAACCGCGAGGCATTGTCTGAAGTGAGCCACCGAAGTGGGTGCTGTCAACTGTTGCGCCTAGATTGTTGATCATATTGCGGCAAGGTACAATGGAAAGACCGCCACTGAGGAGCATGTGAGCCCAGAAAATAGTCTCGTAGAAAGCCTTACCCTGTTCCCGATGCTTTCGACACATGGGCAGAAAGTCATCGCGATAGTGCCGTTCACGTATCAGTTCTTTAAGTTGACGCACAGCGACAGGATTGTCGAGCCATGTGTAGTGTTCGTCCCATTGGTCAATGACACGTCGCCATGAGGCCCAACCCCAAATACTGAAGTTTGTAGTGAAGAAATAGTCTCCTTCTGTATCGGTAGTCTGCTCTTCAACGTTGAAACCGCTAATCATCGTGATGCGTTCGTCGTGCTCGTAGCGCTCGAGCATCTCCTTGCAGAAAGAGAAGAAGCTGACGGCGGGCACATCGTCATCCTCTAGCACAACACATTTGTCAACGTGACTGAAAGCCCATTTCTGCGATATGTATTCCGAGGGGTCGCAACCATAGTTCCGTTCCTGGTAGAGTTTTTCGACCTGACATTCCCAATCCACTTGCGCTACAACCTCGCGGCAAGCCATGATGCCAGGCATGTCTTTTCCCGAACGCGGTCCATCCTGATAAAGAAAAAGCCGCGAAGGGCGTGCCTTGCGAACTTGGGCATAGACCTGACTAAGTTGTTGCGGTCTGTTAAAGAACAGAATAAGCACCGGAATATCGACAAGAGCAGGTTTCATGCGTGCAAATATACGATTTTTTTATCTGAAAAACACAATTTGTGGCGCTTGTGCATACATTATATTAAAAAAAAGTGTATATTTGCACTCAAAGTATGCTAAGACGTGGCCTTACGAGGACGTCGGCTATATTTAAACTAACAGATTATTAACAGAAAGATACCCCTAGTGCGGGTTTTCGAAAAAACATACCTTATGAAAAGATTTTTTATCGCAGCTGTTATGTTACTTGCTTTGGTAGGTTGTAAGGAGGAGATTGATACATCGGCGAGATACGTATTCCTGGAAAAGACAATCACAGAGTACCTCGATAGCAAGGACTATTATAGTGAATACGTACGTCTGTTGGGCGAGATGCCTGTCAGTGAGGTTTCCTCTACCACACTGAAGCAACTCCTTTCTGCCCGCGGCCATTACACAGTCTTTGCTCCAACGAACGATGCTATCCAGGCATACCTGGACTCTCTTTTCCACAAAGGAATCATTACCGAACCGTCATGGGAGGGTTTCCAGAGTGAGAACGACCTAGACAGCATCAAGAAGGTGATTGTCTATAATAGTATCATGGATAGTGGCGATAATCAGCCGGCCTACTCGGTGGCAGACTTTCCAAGGCATGAACACGAGTTCGGGATGGCAAACATGTATGACCGCAAGTTGCGCGTCTATTATGGTCAGTTCGATCCCGACAGCATCTCCATCAACGATCAGGCGCTTCTCTCGAAGGACAACAGGGACATCCCCCTCATCAATGGTTTCGTACATCAAGTGGCGGGTGTCATTGCTCCGAGCAATGACCGCTTAGGTGACTTCATCTACCAATGGTCGCGCAAACCGGGCAGCGGCTATCATGTCATGTCGAAGCTTCTGATGGCTTGCGGTTTGGCTGATACTCTGAATGCCTATCGTGACGAGGAGTGGGAGCGTCTCTATCAAGGAGGTATTGTAAAGGATCTTCCCAAACATACCTCGGTGGGTCAGGCTGGCACCATTCCGCAGCACCGCTACTACGGCTTCACCCTGTTTGCCGAGACCGACCACTTTTGGGAGGAAAAGTTAGGAAAGTCGGCGGAAGAGATTACTGTGAGCGATATATGTGAATTCCTGCGTGAATCGGGACTTTTCGACTATATTCCAGGAACGCTTTATGACGAGGACTATACCAACCAGATGAACGTGCTGAACCAGTTTGTCACGTACCATCTGCTGCCTCAGCGTATTGGTCGCGAAAAGCTGGTGATACATTATAACGAGTTAGGATACAATGCCAACTCCAGCAAGGGGCCCACCATCCCCATCATGGATTATTATCAGACGATGGGATTGCCGCGAATGATCAAAACTTACGAGAGTAGCGAAAGCAACGGCATCTACCTGAATCGTTTCCCCAGGCTTAGAAATGGACGCGGACAGTTTGGGCCGACCCGTGAAAATATAAACGACTACCACGAGAGCGGCCAGTTCCCACAGTTGAAGGGAACCAGTACTACGCCCAATGAGAACGAGGGAATTCGCATCCTGACCTATACAGAAACTGGTACCGACAATACCAGTATCGCCAACGGCATTATCTATCCCATCGAGGATCTTCTGGTTTGCACCGAAAATGTCTGCAACCAGATGTCCTCCCAGCGCATCCGCTTCGATGCATGTTGCACTATGCCAGAAATGATGAACAACGACATTCGTCAAACGCGTGCCTACTATCCCTACGGAGCAACTAACGTCAGAGCCATTCCTACGAATTACCCGTACCTCAAAGATGTAGAGATTCACGAAGGGACACTGTTCTACTACTTGCAAGCCTACATGTCTGGCTATCATAACCTGCAAGGCGACGAATTTAACATTATAGGTCAGTACGACTTTACTATGAAACTACCGCCTGTGCCACGCGCAGGACAGTATGAGGTACGTTTTGGTGTGGCTACAGGTTCGTATGTCCGTTCTATGGCCCAAGTTTATTTTGGTACCAATCGTAATAACATGTATGTTACAGGTATTCCTATGGATCTTCGGCTTGGCGGACTGGAAATGAGAATGCCTAGCGGCACATCACCGTCTAATGTAGGTTGGGAGGCAGATACCGATGATGAGGAATATAACGACCGCGTAACGAAGGCGATGCGTGCAAAAGGCTTCATGAAGGCACCGTACGCATGGTGCAATGCCAATGGAACCGGTAGTCCTGTGCGCACGTTCCATTACATGTCGCGACGCATCATCATAAATACCTTCCTGCAACCTTATCAGAACTACTATATTCGCTTCAAATCTGTCCTCGAAGGACAAAGTTATGAGTTCTTCATGGACTACTTTGAGTATGTGCCCAAAGAGGTCTATGACAATCCTGAGGAGTCGGAAGACATCTGGTAAAACGAAGCAAAGCCTTTTATAAGATGCTGAACGAGGTCAGCCAGAGGTTCAGTGTCGCCATACCTGCTGTGAGCAACACAGACAGGACGAAGAAAATGTTGCTCAGTATGCTGCCGGTGAGGGCGAAGTAGTGGGCGATGAGTGGGCTGGCACTGGCAACGAGGAGTGCCATTGTGGTTTCGTAGTGTGCGGGTTTCAGCAGCAGGAAGCCTATCAGCAGCAGCGTTTGCGTCATATATATATATAGTATCATGCGAACGCGTATCTTGTCGTCATAGTTCGTGTGGAGATAGTGCACGATACTGACAATACTGAGCAGGACAATGAACAATGCAGAGAACAGTTTTACTTCTGACCCTTCTTCAAGGAGTGGAGAGAAATGTTCTTTCCAAAACTCTGGCGAAGGTAGAGCAATAGCTAAATGTTGAAAATATGAAAAGCTAGAGATGTAAAAATGTTCAATATCCGATATTAAATGCTTAATATTCAATGCTAAATGCTCAATGTCTCCCGTAACAAAGCACCAGACAGCGTAGCACCAGTAGGGAACGATGAGTCCGAGTACGCCTGCCCAAAAGGCTTTCTTTGTCATAGAGCGCAGGAATATGGCAATGTAGAGAAAGAAGAGTATGGCCATCGGTAACATGATTGGTGCACAGAAACTGCCGATGCTGAGCATAAGGAAAGCGTGGAAGACGATTGTCTGGGGGCGGTGTCGCTGGTAACAGCGGAACAACAGCAGATAACTGACGCAAAGGAAGGCAGCTGCAATGATTGGCTTTTCCAAAGGATGCATGAACGAGAGACAAGCTGTCAGCACAAGCCAAACGCACGACATCATACGGGTGCGAATACGGATAATGTGCTGTTGGGCATTGGTCTCCATCACAACATAGGTTGTCAGCAGGCAAAGTACCAGACCCAGAATACAGTCAATAGAGAAAGCCCGTTGCGGAAGCCACCACAGAGCAGTAGCTATTACCACACAAACGGGAAGCGTGAAGACACTTCCTGCTACTTTATTCTGGAGTCTGTTGTGAATCATTAGACATCAGTCATTGAACATTCTCGGACAATCCAAGCGGCAAACCGAACGGAATATTTTCAACCTTCAATTATGAAATAAGAAAAGAATTGTCTAAAGGTCTGCTCCAATGTCTCTGCGGAAGTTTTTGCCTTGGAACTTTATCGTTCTAGCGTTGATAAAACTCTTCTCCAATGCCTCTTCCTTGTCCTTCCCATAACTGCTGACGGCAATGACACGACCGCCGTTTGTAACCACTTCTCCATCCTTTAGTGCTGTTCCTGCATGGA
>JAGCNQ010000165.1 GCA_017645845.1 Bacteroidaceae bacterium | reverse complement strand
GTGTCCGTGAAGCCATTGTAACCATAGTCGCTCTCGTAGCAGTACTTCGTCAATGTGTTAGATGAGCCTTCACAGTACTTGTAGGTGCTCCAGCTATAGTCGTCCTTCGGTTGTGTCTCACCCCAGGCAAAGTAGTCGCCGTAGTCCTCGGGGCGGCTTGCGCCGACGTTGAAAGTTGCCCACAGCGTGCCGCTCGGCAAACCCAGGTCAACGTACTCGGGCTCCACATCGGGAGCATCGACAAACACCATGCTGTCCAACCCCGCGAAGCTGTACTCGACGGGAGTATCCTGTCCGGCATAGTGGAACCTCATCTTTTGTGCCTTCGTTGTCTGCAGTCCTGCCACAACCAGAAGCAGAGCCGCCATAATATATCTTGTTTTCATCGTTCTATACATTATTATATATTAGATATTTTAAGTTTACTCCTTCTCGTTTGATTTCAGCAGCCAAAGCTATCGACTTAACTTCTTTTCCGCGCCTTATCAGCGCGCCTTTGCTCTAAAGAGTCAAAAAACTTCTTCACTTCTTAACTACTGACTTCTTCACTTCTTTAGAGCTTCATACTTCCGTACAGGACGGACAGAATATCCATTGTTGCGGGAAGTGTCGTAGTATGTGTCAACATCGCCCGAGCCGAAGAGGAGGTAGTTCACACCGTAGGACCCGTTCGAAGAGAGCGAGCGTGACCAATAATAGCCGTACGTATCAACTTTACTGAGATTCCCGTAGCAGTATCCAGCGGCGGGAAGGAAGATGCTGTTCCCGTTGCTCCTGCTCGTTATCTTACGTCCATAGACTCCGTCCTGGGTCGTCCACTCCGTTGTCGTGTAGCCGCTGTTGGTCAGCTCCATGCATTGCTCAAAACTCGGCATCTGCCACCCGCTGCCCCAGTTCGCCGTAGCAGCATCGTCCTCGGGCAACAGTTCCGTCAAAGTATCCGTGAAACCGTTGTAGCCGAAGTCGCTATTGGAACAGTACTTCGTTATTGTGTTGTATGAGCCTTCACCGTACTTGTAGTTCTCCCATAAGTACTCGCTCTTTGTAGTTGTCTCGCCCCAGGCGAAGTAGTAGCCGTATTCCTCAGGGTCGCTAGCACCGATGTTACACGTTGCCCACAGCGTGCCGCTCGGCAAACCCAGGTCAACGGACTCGTGCGCCTTCACGCGGACGGCACGGACATTGTAGCCACTAAAGCGGTTGGAGCCATGCTTCGGGTCAATTAAAGACGAATGGAAGAACAACTGGCTTGCCCTGTAGGAGGCGATTGTGTCAAGCGAGCGCGACCAATAATTGCCGTAAGTGCCTTCACCGTTGTACTCTATCCAGTCGCGATAGCCTGCCGCAGGAAGGAATATCCTCTTGTTGGCATCAGTCTTTTTTTGTATCAGATAGCCCTTCATGCCGTTCTGTGTCGTCCAAGTCCTCGAAGTGTACCTGTTGTCGAAGAGCTCGGCAAACTGTGCTGCCGTAGGCATCTGCCAGTCTTCGCCCCAGTTGGCTGTGGCGACGTCGTCCTCGGGCAGAAGTTTCTTTATGTTATCGCCGATGAATGTATCGCCATCATACCAGCAACCTTCCGTCTTGCCGTCGGCAAAGGTATACTTGTTGATTTCATAGCCGCTTTCCGCGCCTTCATTCATCCATTCGTATGTGTTCCAGGCGAAGATACTCTTTGTAGTCGTCTCGCCCCAGGCATAGAATGTGCCTTTTCCTTCCGGGCTGTCGGCACCAATGTTCATCGTTGCCCAAAGGGTACCAGAGGGTAGACCCAGGTCAACATACTCGCGATCCCTCACGTTCACAAGGCAAAAGCCAAAGATTTTGCTGCCGTCCGTAGCCTTACATAAAATGACACAAGTGCCGACACCCTTGGCTGTCACCTTGCCTTTGCTGTCAACAGTAGCGATGAACTCGTCGTCGCTCTCCCAAGTCACTTCCATGTTCTCGGCATATTCAGGCAACACGGTAGCCGTGAGCTGTGCCGTTCCGTTCATGTATAGGTTAAGCTCCACGGGACTCACCTGGATGCTTGTCACGAGAACCTTGCTACCATTCGCAAGGACAGGACGGACGTTGAAGCCATAACTACGTTCGTAAGACTCTTGACCGATGAGGCCGTTCGGGTCATTCACAATGTTTATATTGAGGACGAAAGCATAATTGTTATCATCTCCATCGAGCGTACGCGACCAAAAACAGCCCGCTGCGCCGATGCTGTAATGCGGAACCTCTTCGTAAATGCCGCCGGCAGGCAAGAAGATACTGTTGTGGTTGTACTTGCTCTTCAACATCATACCTTCAACATCATTCACGGTAGTCCACGTTGCGGTGGTGTGGGCGATGAGTTCGTCAATCTGATTTCTGCTCGGCATCTGCCAGTTCTCGCCCCAGTTGACGGTCGCGGCATCGTCCTCGGGGTCGAGCTCGCACTTGTCATCAACCGTACCGAAGCTGCTGTCAGTGCAGTACTTCGTTATCTTGTCATACGAGCGGTTGCAGTGCTGGTAGTCTTCCCAACTGTAATTCTGCTTGGGCGACGTCTCGCCCCAGGCGAAGAAGGTGCCGAATTTCTCGGGACTGTTCGCACCGACGTTGTACGTTGCCCACATTGTGCCAGAAGGCAGGCCGAGGTCAACGTATTCATACCCGTCCACATAAGTCTGCTCAACGAAAGAGATGCTATCCAACTCTGTCACGTTAACTTCGACAGGCTCTTTGCCATCATAATAGAGAATGACCTTCTGAGCCTTCACTGTTTGCAAGCCTGCCACCATCAGCAGCAATGCCCAAATAAGGTTTTTTTGTTTCATAATATTATATGAATATGATTATACCTCAATAATATGCCTACAAAATTAAACATTTTTTTCACATTTAGTCCCAGTTCACTCGTTAATTATTGTTAACTTTCATGGTATGTAACGTTATTTTGTTCACAGAGCAATGTATCGGATGATTAATTACAGGTTTTCCCGCATTTTTTTGTCATTATACACCGATATTTCCATAAAAAGTTGTACCTTTGTCTGCGGATAACAAAAGTAACTACAATTTTCAATCAATCAAAAATACTTCAAAGTTATGAGAGTAATCATCGAACCTGACTATGAGAACCTGAGCCGATGGGCTGCTGAATACGTTGCTGCAAAAATCAACGCCGCACAACCGACACCCGAAAAACCCTTCAAACTGGGTTGCCCCACGGGTTCCTCTCCACTTGGCCTCTACAAGCACCTGATAGAGATGAACAAGGCCGGCAAGGTTTCATTTAAGAACGTCATAACATTCAATATGGACGAGTACGTAGGTCTGCCCGAGGAACATCCCGAGAGCTACCACTCCTTTATGTGGAACAACTTCTTCTCGCACATCGATATCAAGAAGGAGAACGTACACATCCTCAACGGCAACGCTCCTGACCTCGAAGCAGAGTGCGCTCAGTACGAGGCAGCCATCCGGGCAGCAGGAGGCATCGACCTTTTCATGGGCGGCATCGGTCCCGACGGACACATCGCCTTCAACGAGCCCTTCAGCTCCCTCCAGAGCCGCACCCGCGTGAAGAGCCTCACCACCGACACCATCATCGCAAACAGCCGCTTCTTCGATAACGACGTGAACAAGGTGCCCAAGACGGCCCTGACTGTCGGTGTCGGCACCGTGATGGACGCAAAGGAAGTGCTCATAGTTGCCAACGGTCACAACAAGGCCCGCGCCCTGCAGCACGCCATCGAATGCGGCGTCAGCCAGGAATGGACCATCAGCGCCCTGCAGATGCATCCCCACGCTATCATCGTCTGCGACGAAGCAGCTACCGACGAGCTGAAGCACGGCACCTACAAGTATTTCAAGGACATTGAGAAAGGGAATCTGTAACCCTATATTTTATTAACCTATTAAATCACACTTATTATGCAAACACTTATCATCGGTATCGTGACCGGTATTTTGGCCGGTTTCATCGCAAGTAAGCTTCAGAGCGGCACAGGCAAGGGACTGCTTCTTGACCTCTTCCTGGGTATTGTCGGCGGCCTCTTCGGCAGCTGGCTCTTCGGCATTCTCGGCATCAACATTGCAGGCTGGCTTGGCTCCCTCATCTGCGCAGTCGTTGGTGCTGTCATTATCCTCTGGCTTGTCTCGCTGCTGAAATAATCCTCCATCATAGCCTCTCCCGAAAGGGAAGTGGAAACTGGGCTTTATTGATTTATGCTCCTCCCCCAAGGGGAGGGGCTGAATTCTTATTAAACCATGAAAAAGCGTTCCCTACTCCTCCTATCTGTTTTCTGGCTCCTTGCCACCTACTCCCTGTCCCTCTATGCCCGTTCCTCTCAGATGAGCCGCGCAGTGCTGCTGGACAAGATAAAAGGCGGCTGGGCAGGTCAGACAATAGGCTGTGCCTATGGTGGCCCCACGGAATTCTGCTATCGCGGCGTCATGATTCCCGATAACGTGGAGATAACCTATCCCGAACACCACCTGCAATACTTCTACGACCACGCTCCAGGGCTGTTCGATGATGTCTATATGGACCTCACGTTCGTCGAAGTGTTCACGAAGGAAGGACTCGACGCCCCCGCCGAGTCGATAGCAAAGGCCTTCGCCTATGCACCCTACCCTCTTTGGCACGCCAATCAGCAGGCACGCTACAACGTGATGCAGGGACTGATGCCGCCAGAGTCAGGCTTTTGGAAGAACAACCCTCATGCCGACTGCATCGACTACCAGATAGAAAGCGACTTCGCAGGACTCATGTCACCAGGGATGCCCAATACCGCCTCCGAAATATCGGACAAGGTAGGACACCTCATGAACTACGGCGACGGATGGTATGGCGGTGT
>JAGCNQ010000164.1 GCA_017645845.1 Bacteroidaceae bacterium | reverse complement strand
CTTCGCTTTTTTGTACCTTGACCTGCGGTCGAGCTACTTGTGCGCTCAATCTTCGCTTTTTTGTACCTTGACCTGCGGTCGAGCTACTTGTGCGCTCAATCTTCGCTTTTTTGTACCTTCTTGCGGTCCATAGGTATTCTTAGACTCTTTAGAGCAAAGGCGCAATGTTAGTTGCGGAGCAGACGCAGGCGGAGGACTTTGTCGAGACTGCTTTTATTCGGAATTATTCAAGTAAACTTGATATTTCTTCATTCTTCATTCTTCATTCTTAATTTTTTTTTGTATCTTTGCACCCGATTTGAAGCAATTCTTAATTCTTCACTCTTAATTCTTAATTAAAAAGAAAGCAATGAATATTTCATACAAATGGCTTAAGGAATATGTCGATACGACGCTGAGTGCGCAAGAGGTGGCTGATGCCCTGACGAGCGCTGGTCTCGAGGTCGATAGCGTGGAAGAGGTACAAACCATCAAAGGCGGTCTGGAAGGTCTCTATGTGGCTGAGGTGCTGACTTGCGAGCCGCATCCAAACAGCGACCACATGCATGTCTGTACCGTAAGCGTAGGACAAGAAGCTCCTCTGCAGGTTGTTTGTGGTGCCCCCAACGTGGCTGCCGGTCAGAAGGTGATTGCGGCTGTCGTTGGTACCAAGCTGTACGATGGCGACGAGTGCTTCACCATCAAGCGTAGCAAACTGCGCGGCGTAGAGAGCTGCGGTATGCTTTGTGCTGAAGACGAGATAGGCATTGGTAACGACCACAGCGGCATCATCGTTCTTCCTGAGGACGCAGTTGTCGGCACTCCTGCAGCCGAGTACTACCACATAGAGAGTGACTACCTGATTGAGGTGGACATCACACCCAACAGGGCAGATGCCTGCAGCCATTACGGCGTGGCCCGTGACCTCTATGCCTGGCTCATCCAAAACGGCTACAAGACTAACTTGCATCGTCCCGACTGCGACAAGTTCCAAGTGGATGATGAATCGTTGCCCATCAGCGTTACCATCGACGATGCCAACCTTTGTCCTCGCTATGCTGCTGTCTCATTGACGGGCTGCCAAGTGAAGGAGAGTCCCGAGTGGCTGCAGAACAAGTTGCGTACCATAGGCTTGCGTCCCATCAACAATATCGTGGATATCACGAACTACATCATGATGGCATACGGCCAACCTCTGCATTGTTTCGATGCCGATATGATAGAAGGCCGTCAGGTTATTGTCAAGACGCTGCCCGAGGGAACGCCTTTCGTAACGCTCGATGGCGTTGAGCATAAGCTCAGCAACCAAGATCTGGCTATCTGCAACGAAAAGGAGCCGATGTGTATCGCCGGCGTCTTTGGCGGTAAGGGAAGCGGTACCTACGACAGCACGGTTAATGTCCTGCTGGAGAGTGCCTACTTCAACCCGACAAGCATCCGCAGAAGTGCCCGCCGTCACGGCCTGAGCACTGATGCCAGCTTCCGATTCGAGCGCGGTATCGACCCCAACGGTCAGGTCTATGCCCTGAAGCAGGCTGCCATCCTGGCCAAGGAACTGGCTGGCGCAAAGGTCAGCATGCAAATTGTTGATGTACAGGCAAAGAAGTTGCCCGACTTCAAGGTATCCTTGAAATATGACTATGTGGACAGCCTTATCGGCAAGCACATTCCTGCCGAGACCATCAAGAGCATCGTTACAAGTTTGGAAATGAAGATTGACAGCGAATCGAGCGAAGGTATTGAACTGACGGTGCCCGCCTACAGGGTGGATGTTCAGCGCCCCTGCGACGTGGTGGAGGACATTCTGCGCATCTACGGATATAATAATGTGGAGATTCCCTCGACACTCAAGAATAGCCTTACGGTCAAGACCATTCACGACACGAGCCACAAGTTGCAGAACGTCATCGCAGAGCAATTGGTGGGCGGCGGTTTCCGCGAAATCCTGAACAACAGCCTCCAGCGTGGCGCCTACTACGACGGCCTGGAGTCCTACAAGAGCGAGGAGTCTGTAAAGCTTCTCAATCCTCTCAGTCAGGACCTCAACGCCCTGCGTCAGACGCTTCTCTTCGGAGGTCTGGAAAGCATCGCCCGCAATGTGAGCTACCGCAACACAGACCTGCGCTTCTTCGAGTACGGAAACTGCTATCGCTTCCAGGCCGAAAAGAAGTGTCCGGACATCATCCCGGGCGTGAGCAGCAGTCGTGACCCTGAGGTCATCAAGCATGTGCTCGATGCCTACAGCGAGGATTATCATCTGGGACTGTGGCTCACAGGCAAGAGGGTTCGCGGCAGCTGGGCACATCCCGACGAGGACAGCTCGTTCGCTCAACTCAAGGCCTACGTCATGAATATCTTCACACGTCTGGGCGTACCCTTCGGTCTGCTTGTCTTCAGCGAGGGCAAGAGCGACATCTACAGCACAAGTCTCAACATCGAGAACAGAGGCGGTAAGGTGCTTGCCGAGATGGGCATTGTCAGCAACAAGCTCACGAAGATGTTCGACATCGATGCTCCTGTCTATTTCGCCGACATCCGCTGGAACCAAATCATGCGCATCATCAAGAACCAGAATGTCACCTACCGCGAGATAAGCAAGTTCCCCGCAGTAAGCCGCGACCTGGCCCTGCTGCTCGACAGCAGCGTTCCCTTCGCAGAAGTGGAGCGTATCGCCTACCAGACGGAGAAGAAGCTGCTCAAGGCAGTCAAGCTCTTCGATGTCTATGAGGGCAAGAACCTGCCTGAAGGCAAGAAGTCGTATGCTGTGAACTTCATCCTGCAGGACGAGACAAAGACACTCAACGACAAGGCCATCGACGCCGTCATGCAGAAGTTAATCAATAATCTTAAGCAGCAACTCGGTGCAGAATTGAGATAGTGTAAATTCTTAATTATTTTTAAACAATGGGAAGAGCATTTGAATACCGCAAAGCTACAAAGCTGAAGAGATGGGGCCACATGGCCAAGACTTTCACCCGTCTGGGCAAGCAGATTGCCATTGCCGTGAAGGCTGGAGGTCCCGAACCCGAGAACAATCCCGCATTACGTAGCGTTATTGCTGTCTGCAAGCGTGAGAACATGCCGAAGGACAACATCGAACGCGCCATCAAGAACGCAATGGGTAAGGACCAGAGCGACTACAAGAACGTGACCTACGAAGGATACGGTCCTCACGGAATCGCCGTCTTCGTGGATACCCTTACCGACAACACGACCCGTACTGTTGCCGACGTGCGCAGCGTCTTTAACAAGTTCTCCGGAAACATGGGAACGACCGGCTCACTCTCCTTCCTGTTCGACCACAAGTGTGTCTTCACCTTCAAGAAGAAGGACGGGATGGATATGGACGACTTCATCCTGGACATGATTGACTGTGGTGTGGAAGAAGAGTTCGACGAGGAGTACGACGAGGAAAAGGACGTAACGACCATCACCATCTATGGCGAGCCGACCAGCTTCAATGCCATACAGAAGAAGCTTGAGGCAGACGGTTTTGAGGATGTCGGCGGTGAGTTCACCTACATCCCCAACGATGTCAAGGACGTGACACCCGAACAGCGCGAGACTATCAACAAGATGGTTGAGAAGCTTGAGGAGTTTGACGACGTCCAGACCGTCTATACAAATATGAAACCCGAATAAGCGAGTGCAGAACCGAATTTATTCGAGTTATGCCGAGCGTAAAAGGGCTCGAATAGTCCATAGTTATGAGTTCATAGTTATGAGTAATAATTACGCTCAGTTGCCGGGCGTAGCTAAACTATTGACTATGAAGTAAATCAGAACTCGTCTTTTAGAGACGCGCTTTGCAAACCTTCGAACGGATCGTCAGTGCCAATGGCATTGGCGATTCGTTCGCTTTCTGCCATCTCTTCTGCCGTCATCTTCGGCGAAACAAAACGTCCGCCCATATCGCTGTCCTGAGAATTGGGCAAAGGAATAGATGACTCGAGGTCGGAGAAACGGGCAAACTCGCTG
>JAGCNQ010000163.1 GCA_017645845.1 Bacteroidaceae bacterium | reverse complement strand
GACAAGATGCCTCTGATTATAACTGTTGATTGGGACGACTACAAGGTGATATACCAAAGTGGTGAGAAAGTGGAGTTCGATAAAAAGGGCAATTGGAAGGATTTGGATTGCAAGGTGTCTGCTGTTCCCACTGCCCTCATTCCAGAGCAGATTAAGACCAACGTAAAGGCTACTTTCCCTGCTGCCACCATCATCAAGCTTGACCGTGACCGCCGAGGCTATGATGTGAAGCTGAACAATGGTATGGAAATAGAGTTCGATAAGAACTTCCGGGTTGTCGACTTAGACGATTGAACAAAAGGATTCTAGCGAGGCCTATACTTTCTCGCTACCCATTTTCATTTAATGCCTGTTTCCGGCCTTAATAGTGGTCAGAAGCAGGCATTAATTTATTAGTTTTTCACTTAATCACACCCTTCTCAAGTCCTGGATATAGATGCCGGATTTCATCGGTTGTATGTTGGACTTGCAAGAATATACTATGTGCGGATGCACGATGTCTGACTGTCGCTTTGCTGATGTAAGGGGGGATTATTGCTCCGCCTTTTTGTTGGAATATTTCACTACGGTGCGGATGACGAGGTAGTTCGTTACGGCACTGATGACAGCCATAGGGATGTAAGCAATAGAATCCTTCAGCCCGAGTATCTCCACAAACAACATCATGAGTCCCATGCGCACAACAAAAAGGTTGAACATGTGCGCTCCGACAATGCCTACGAGGTTAAGCACGGAAGACTCTGTGCGGAAAGTCCAATAGACGGTAAGGAGATAGTTGACGCAAAGGGAAATAAGATAACCCGAGATGAGCGCCACCTGATAGGGGGCAAAGAGACGGACTATGTAGAAAATGGCAGCATCTATCATCGCACATGTTCCGCCCACAATGCAGAAACGGATGAATTGCTGCATCTCTTTATTCTTGAGCCATTGAAAAACCTCCATCAAACAATGAACGTTGCTCCGGTTGCTAGGCCGGAAGGTTCTTCTTGAATTTCGTGAAGCGCAGGCGGATGACACCGAAGAGGGCTTCGCCGAATATGCCTCCGGACATTTTGCTCGTTCCCAGTTCGCGGTTGACGAAGACCACAGGAACTTCCTTAATCTTGAAGCCAAGTCGCAAAGCGGTATATTTCATCTCTATCTGGAAGGCGTAACCCTTGAAGCGGATGTCGTCCAAACAAATGGTTTCCAATACCTTGCGCGACCAACAGACAAAGCCAGCCGTTGTGTCGCGAAGTTTGATGCCGAGTATGGTGCGGACGTATGCCGAAGCGTAGTACGACATGAGGACACGTCCGATAGGCCAATTCACGACGTTCACACCCGTGATATAGCGGCTGCCGACTGAGACATCGTAACCCTCGTCGTGACAGGCGGCATAGAGGCGTGGGAGGTCGTCCGGGGAGTGACTGAAGTCGGCATCCATCTCGATGATATAGTCGTAACCGTGTTCTAATGCCCATTTGAAGCCACAGATATATGCGGTGCCTAATCCCAACTTGCCTGAACGTTCAACGATATAGACGCGACCGGCCAGTTCACCCGCCATCAGGCTCTTCACGATGTCTGCTGTGCCGTCAGGGCTTCCGTCGTCAATGACGAGGACATCGAATGCCTTCTCTAACGAGGTGACGGCACGTATGATAGCCTCGATATTCTCTTTTTCGTTGTATGTTGGGATGATGACTATGCTGTCACTTTTTTCCATGGATGATTTACGGTATGCGGGTATGCGATTTGTTTGATTATGGTTTTGCAAAGTTATTACTTTTTCTTCCCAATTCAAAGACATCTTAAATCTTTTTGCAGCTTGAATGCCTTTCTGCTATGTGTTGCTGTCAGAAAATTGTTAAATTTATTCCAGGAATACTCTTTCTGCAGCGAGTTGTTGACTTGCGTCGAGCTTTGCTTCTTCCATGAAGACAACGGCTTTTGACCGGAATGCTTCTGCCCGTTCTGTGGTCAGGAAGCGAACGGAACCGCCTTGGGTGATGCGTTTTTCCATTTCAGGATGGCGACCGAGGTAGTCTTTCAGGCTTGTTGCCACATAGCCACCCTGCTCGATGATGTGCACGCCCGGAGGCATGTACTGGCGAATTTTGCCAAGCAGCAGGGGATAGTGTGTGCAGCCGAGGATGACGCTGTCGATGAGTGGGTCGCGACTAAGGAGATTATCTATATGCTTCTTGACGAAGTAATCGGCTCCAGGGCTGTCGTATTCGTCGTTCTCAACAAGTGGTACCCACATCGGACAGGCTTCTCCTGTGACTTGGATGTCGGGACTCATCTTCTCGATCTCGAGTTCATACGTCTTGCTCCGAATCGTGCCATCGGTAGCCATAATGCCAACATGGCGCGTCTTCGAAATGTTCCCTACGACTTCCACTGTGGGCCGAATCACCCCAAGCACTCTCCGCTTGGGGTCAATCCTCTGCAAGTCCACGTGCTGAATAGTCCTCAAAGCCTTTGCCGAAGCCGTATTGCAAGCCAGGATGACCAGATGGCAACCCTGACCGAAGAGGTAGCGGACGGCTTGACGAGTGAACTCATAGACGACCTCGAACGAACGCTCGCCATAAGGGGTGCGGGCATTGTCGCCAAGGTAAAGATAGTCGTATTGCGGCATCTCCTTGCGAATCTGTCGCAGTATCGTCAATCCACCATACCCTGAGTCAAAGACTCCTATAGGACCTGCCTCATTTACCATTTACGATGTACTATTTGTTTTCTGCGCCTTCTGCGGGAGCAGGAGCTGCCTGCTGGGCTTCTTCTGCTTTGGGAGCGAGACCGAGTTTCTGACGAACGAGTTCTGTTACATCAACGCCAAGAACAGGGCTGATGTAGGGACAACTGTTATTGTCGGTGTTGAGAATGTAGCCGTAGCCATATTCCACGCCTACCTCAAGCAATGCTCGGTTCAGACGTTTGTGGGCTTCCTGCATCATGTCTTTTTCGGCTTCCGCAATCAGTTCTTTCGATTTCATGCGAAAAGCCACACCATTGTCCATCAGAGTTTGCAATTCTGCCTGCCGTTTCTGCATGATGGCCTGTGGAAAGTCCTTCTGTCCTTGCAGAAAATCAACGAATTTCTGTTGGAACTCTTCTTCGCCTTTCTTGGCTTCTGCCTCGTACTTGGCTTTCAGGGTTGCCAGATCTTGTGTTGCCTGGGCATACTCTGGTAACTCCTTGAGTACCTGCTCGTAGCTGAGATACCCAAACTGTATTTGTGCATAGCTTATGGCACAGAACAGCAAGAGGGGGAGAATTATTGACAATCGTTTCATAGGCTTTATTGTCAATTGTTAAGGTTAACGTTAAGGTTTATTGAACTCCAAGTTCTTTCTTCACCTGGTCGCTGATGTCTGTGCTCAGCGTTGAGCTGACGAAGGGAATAACACCTGCGCTGGTGTCGACGATGTAAACATAACCACCTGCCTCGCCGAGCTTCTTAACGACAGCAAGCACCTTCTCGCTGATGGCGTTCATCTTCTCAGTCTGTGCTTTTTGGAGGGCGGCCTGATTGTCCTGATAGGATTGTTGCAGACGGGTGTAGAGGTCGGTCAGTTCCTGCTCACGACGCTCGCGGACGTTCGGAAGGAGATTGGCCTGTTCCTTTTGAAACTCTTCATTCTTCTTTTGCAGTTCGTCCTGCATGAGTTTCAAATCGTCCTCGTATTGTTTCTGCATTGTCTGCATCTCTTCCATAGCAGTCGTGTATTCCTTCATGTTGGGAATGATGTCTGCGCTGTTGAAGTGTGCGAATTTCTGAGCGAAAAGGCTCATGGGTGCCATCATAAGAACGGCAATCAAAATCTTTTTCATAATTGGTTTTTATTGTTTATTCGTTATTGTTTATTGTCTGTTCAGTTGTATCCCAGTTTGGTGAGTACTTCGTTGGAAATGTCTATCTTTGGGCTTGCAAAGATGATGCCGGCATCGCTGGCACGATCCAGGACGAGGCTGTAGCCCTTCTGGTCGCAGATATCTTTGACGGCATTGTAAATCTCTTCCTGAATGGGAGCCATCAGGCTCTCGCGTTTCTTGAAGAGCTCACCTTCGGGACCAAAATACTTCTTCTTAAGTTCAGCGGCTTCCTTCTCCTTTGCAACGATGGCTTCCTCGCGCTTCGTTTTCTGTTCTTCGCTTAGGAAAACTGCTTCCGATTGATAGTTCTTGTATTGTGTCTGTGCCTCTGTGGTCAGTACATCTATTTCTGCCTGCCATTTCTTGCTTACCTGATTGAGTTGCTCACTTGCACGCTCATAAGCGGGAATGTTCTTCAGAATGTAGTCCATATCGACCAGGGCAAATTTCTGAGCCCATACTGATGAGCTACCCAGTAGCATCAGCATTGCAATCAAAATCTTCTTCATAATAATCTTTCTTTATAATATTTAATAATGTGTAACGTTTTAACTTTTCGACTTTTTAACTTTTCAACTTTTCAACTTTTCAACTTTCTTTAGAATTCCTGTCCGAGAATGAAGTGGAAGTGACTTCCTGAGTAGCTCTTGCTGCCGAAGACTTTGTCGAAGCCATAGGCCCAGTCGATACCAATCAAACCAACCATTGGAAGGAAGATACGTACACCGGCACCGAGGGAACGTTTCATGTCCAGAGGGTTGAAGTTTTTTATGTCGCTCCACGCATTACCGCCTTCAGCAAAGGCTAAGCCGAAGATGTTGGTGCTGTTACTCAGCATGAAGGGGTAGCGCAGTTCCACCGAGAAGCGGTCGTAAGCGTAGCCGGATTCGCTTCTTGGCGTGAGTGAACCATTGTCATAGCCTCGCATACCAATAGTTTCGGTAGCGTAGGTCGTACTGTAGCCACTGGTGCCGTCACCTCCGACATAGAAGGTCTCGAAGGGAGAGCGTTTGTTCTTGTTGTAGTGCCCAAGGATACCGAATTCCACACGGGTCATTAGCACGAAGCATTTGTCGTGTCCGCTTAGAGCTGTGAATGTACGGCTCTTGAACTTCCATTTGTGGTATTCAATCCAACGGTACTTCTCCTGCATCTCTTTGTTGTACGTGGGGCTTGTACTATTCATTGCAAGGTTTGCGTAGTCTTTCTTGCTGAAGGCACTATAGGGAGGTGTCACTGTGACGTTCAACATGAACTCGGAACCCTTTCGTGGATAGATTGGATTGTCGGTGCTGTTACGGCTCAGCGTCAAACCAAAGTTGATGTTGTTGCAGTTACCGTTTGACATGAGGAAGTACTGCCAGTTCTTGAGCATGTAGCGTGTATAGCTCAGTTCAGCATAGAGTGTAAACCAGTCATCGGGCCAGCGCAGACGTTTACCCCATCCGGCTGTTGCACCGAAGAGCATCACATATTTGTTGGGGTCATAGTAGTTCTCGTAGTAATTGTAGGTGCTGTTGCCGTAACCGTAGAGATAGCTGTTATAATAATTGTTATAAAAAGCAGAGTTGTAATAGTTGTCGCTCACGTCCGTCTGTTTCGAGAAGAAAGCGCCTAGGCTGAATGTGTTCGGGCGTTTCCCGCCAAACCAGGGATTTGAGTAGCTGACGCTGTAGGACTGATAGTAGCGTCCGTTTGTTTGTCCGCTGATGCTGAACGACTCGCTGTTGCCCATGGGCATCACTCCGCGACGCAGCCCTTTCTTGTTAAAGAGGTTCGCCATGCAGAAGTTGCTGAACTTCAGTCCTATGCGGCCTATGATACCAGTTTGGCCATATCCGAGCGAGAATTCTATCTGGTCGTTGTTTTTGCTCTGAAGTCCCCAATTTATGTCAACGGTGCCGTTTACCCGGTCAGGTTCCACCTTGGGGTCTATGTTCTCGTCGAAGTGTCCGAGAGAAGCGATTTCACGGTAAGAACGCATGAGTGCCTCCTTGGAAAAGAGGTCGCCTGGCTTGTTGCGGAGCTCTCTGCGTACGACATTTTCATAGACTCGGTCGTTACCGCTGATGCGGACGTGGCTGATGTGTGCCTGCTGTCCTTCGAAGATACGAATCTCCAGGTCAACCGAGTCACCGACAATATTTGTTTCGACGGGGTCGAGGCGGGAGAAGACATAGCCGTTGTTATAATAGAGGTTGCCGACTGCATCATCGTCTGTATTCAGGCGCTCAAGGAGGAGTTTCTGATTATAGACGTCTCCCTTTTTCATGCGGAGTACTTGGTTCAGCCCCTCTGTAGGATAGAGAGTGTTGCCGACCCAGTCAATGTTGCGCAAATAGTATTTCTGTCCTTCCTCGACGTTGATATAGATATTTACGTCCTGGTCGTTGTATGGCACCACGCTGTCTGCTACGATGATAGCATCGCGATAGCCCAGCTCGCCATACTTTGCGAGCAGGTTCTCCTTTGCCTCCTTGTATTTCGTATCTATGAATTTCCGGCTTCTGAACCAGCTGGCCATAGAGTGCTTTTCGTGTATCTTCTTCAGTACGCCGGGCTTGATGATGTTTCCCTTTATCTTTTTTGTGCTCAGATGTTCGTTGCCTGTAATGTAGATGCGGTTAATCTTCACCTTGTCTTTCCTCTCTACATTGACATCTACGATAATTTTGTCGGGTGCGCCGGCATCGTCCCGCTGTGTGATGTTAATCTCAGCGTTCTTGTAGCCTTTCTCCGTGAAATATCTTTTCGCAAGAATCTTGGCGCGGTCAATCATGTTGGGGGTCAGCTGATTGTCCTTTACCAATCCCATCTTTTCTTTCAGGTCGTCCTGCTCGTTCTTTTTCTTCACGCCGTTGAAGTTGATTTGCGAGATTCGCGGACGCTGTGTAAGCTGTATGTGCAGATAGGCAGAATCGCCCACGAGGCTGTCCACGCTGATGGCCACATTGCTGAAGAGTCCGTTGCGCCAGTAGCGTTTCACAGCTTTTGTTATTTCCTCGCTGGGAATCTCTATCTTCTGTCCCTCGCTTAAGCCGCTCAATCCGATGAGCAGGTTATCGTCATAGTTCTTTACGCCATCGACGGTAATCTTGCCGATGTAATATTGCTTAGGCGTACGACTATAGTCGATTTCGGGAGCTATTTCGCGTTGCACTACCTGTGAAAGCGAAGGGAGGAGCGAACCGATGAAAGTAAAAAATATGAAGAGTGCTCTTTTCACTTTGTTTACGAGGGGTTTGGGTAATTAGCCTTGGGTCACTTGTTCCCCTGTCATTCCGAATCGTCTTTGTCTCTGTTGGTATGCAGCGATGGCCTTGTGCAGTTCTTCCTCGTGGAAGTCGGGCCAGTAGGTGTCGCAGAAGTAGAACTCGCTATAGGCACATTGCCAGAGCAGATAGTTGCTGATGCGCAACTCGCCGCCGGTTCGTATGAGCAGGTCGGGGTCTGGCATGAAGTTCGTCGTCAGATGGTTTGTGACGTATTCCTCGTTGATGTCTTCCGGCTTGACAAGTCCGTCTTGTGCTTCGCGCACAGCGTCGCGCACAACTTTGGTCAGTTCCCAGCGACTGCTGTAGTTGAGGGCTGTGACGGCTGTCATGCGTTTGTTGTTCTTGGTCTTTTCCATGCACTCCAATACTCGTTGGCGGGCAGGAGCAGGTAGTCTTTCCAGATCACCTATGTAGCGGAAACGGATATCGTTCTTCATGAATATCTCATCCTCGAGTTTGTCCTTCACGAGATGCATCAGCATTGCCACTTCCGCTTCCGGGCGGTTCCAGTTCTCTGTCGAGAAAGTGTACATTGTCAGATATTTGACGCCCAGTCTGGCACATTCCGAGGTGATGGTGGTCACGTTTTCCACTCCTTGGATATGCCCGCTTGAACGGGGGAGTCCCCTCTCCTGGGCCCACCGTCCGTTGCCGTCCATGATAATGGCGATGGATTGTGGAATATTGTTTCTGTCTAATTCGAAGTCCATATCTTATAATTCTTATATTAATATTCAGTTTTCGACATCAGTTATTGCATTTCCTTAACTTCGGGAACATGTCGTATGTGATGAAGAACATGGCGAAGCTGTAGGTGTCCTTGTTCTTGAACATGGAGCACTTCACACCATAGGGGTCTTTCAGCTGTGTCCCGTCCGGGGTGGCATCAAGCTTGTCTGTTGAGCTGAAACGCATGGTCCATTCGAAGCCGAGGTTGACGCGTGGCTTCAGCTTGTATTTCACACCGATGCCGATGGGGATGTTCAATCCGCCGCATGCACCGGCACCGCCGCCCATACCGATCGTGATGCCTGCTCCTGCCAGGATGTAGGGCGTGATACGGCTGTTGCCTTTGTAGCCGACTCCTGTGCCGAAGCCCCAGAAGTTCAGCTCGAACTGGGCGCCGATATCCATTATGTTGCGCGAGAATTTCACCTGGGTGGGGATTCCTCCCTCGGGTGTCTCGCTGTAGGCATCCGTAGGAATGAAGCCGTCGGTGCTGCCGTGTATGTGTCCGAAGGCGATGTTTGCCTTGACCGCCATACGGGCGTTGAGAATGCGGCGTGCTGTAATGGCTCCCATCATGCTCAGGTCTGCAAACGGAGAGCTGTTGGCATCGCCTAAATAAAAGCAGCCGCCAAGCCCGGCACCCATGTCCATCTTGTATTCCACCTCGTCCTCCGCATGAACAGCGTGGCAAAGCAGCATACAGCAGACGACTATTGCTGTGCGAATCCAAGTCTGTTCAATCTTCCTCGCCATACTTGTGCGTTAGTGATAATCCAAATGAAGTTGTTAGTGTCAACCGTGCTGGTGATTGGGCCTTCTATGCCTTCCATCTGAATGGGCATGTGGAGTTCCTGGTCGGGACGCCAGGTGATGCCGTAATCATGACTGATATACATGGCATCGAGTGCTTTGCAAGCTCCGTCCGTCGATGCACCGCCAAAGGCAATGCATTTCCCATCGTAGGGGAGCAGGTTGAAGTATTGCAGTCGGGGGCAGGGAATCTTGTTGTCGGGACTGATGGGGAAGTAAATCCATTGTGCGTCCCCTTCCTTTTCTGTCTCGTTCCACATCTTGTTCCAGACTACAGCATTTGCGCTTCCGTCCCCATAACCGACCATAACAATACGGCTGTTACCGTTGGTTTGTTGTAAGGTCAAAGTTCTGAATTCGGAGTTGGGCAGCATGATAGCCTCTGTGTCAAGTTTGTCTTCTTCCCAGTCCTCGGCATCTTCAGAGCGCAGCATCTTGCCTTCCGAGATGGCATAGAAGAATCTGTCCGTCTTTTCGATGAGCGTCAGTCCTTCTGCGTGGGAAGTTCCCGTCTGGTGCCAGTCCTTAGCATCGGTGGAGGAGAAAATCTCGCCGTCGCTCGTGCTGAGGTAGCGCTTGTCGTCCTGCTGGCGTAAGGTTTGCAGGTTAGCGGTGAGGGGCATCCCGGTTGTTGCTGTCTCTTCCCATTCACCTTGTGCTTCCGTGGAAGAGCGTTCGGCAAGGACTATGCCCGATGTTTTTTGCCCGAGTACCATCAGCTTGTCGTTCAGGACAAAAGCCTTCATGTCGCTCATACCCGTGAGGGGTTCCACCTCGCTCTCGCACATGTCCCAATACAGGGAGTCGCCTTCCTGCTTGTGCACGTTTACTTTGAATGTATAGATGCGGTGGCTTTGGTTGTCGTTGCTGACGGTGTAGAGCTCCAGAG
>JAGCNQ010000162.1 GCA_017645845.1 Bacteroidaceae bacterium | reverse complement strand
GACTTTGGCCCCGACAAGGTGGATGGTCACTGGCTGGGGGCCTTTATGGACGGACCATTGGTGCTGGCCACCACCGATGCCAGGACCTGGAACGAAGCAACTGTCACCCCCAATACCCCACTCAACCTCATTCCCGACTACGACGGCGACCAGCACCTGACGCACTACTTCCGCATAAAACTGCCAGCCTCCACAGCCAATGCCAGTTTACCTATCGACAAGTCGCAGTTGCGCGAACTGCTCCTCATCGCGGGGAGTCGTACCATCGAACAGCAGGCATGGAACAACATGACGGAGAAAGTACCCGAATATGCGCCTTGGGCCAGACACGGCTTTGCCCGTATGACAGAACAGATGGGGAAAGCGCAGCTTATCATGGATTCACCAAAAGACAAATACAGTCAGGAGGAGATAGACAAGGCTGCCGATGCTTTGAACGCCATCATCAACACCATGCGCCCGGGCAACCTGCCGGAGCCGGAAGACCTGAAGGAGCTGCAGTCACTCTTGGAGAAAGCGCACAAACTGCCTGCCAACGACGACAAAGCCGCCCGCGCCATCTCATACGCCAACATGGTTATCCGCTACGTCAGCGACGGCAGCGGCACAAGGGACATGATAGACCGCGCCACCAACCAAATGAAAGAAATACTGAAACAATGATAAGGATGCTCTCGGCCTCGTAGAGAACCTAAAGCTCAAGTCGAAGGAGTAAAAGAATAATCAAGACAACTCCCCGCCGTGGTCGATTTCTTTCTGAAAGAGCAATGACTTTCTCTGTAAAAAAAAACGGATATAACAGAGAAACAACAATTTCCCAATCGGGTGCAGCCAATTTGACAATCGCCCGCGGAAAGATTTTTGTCCGTTTGTCATGACCACACATATATATAGTGGTCATGACGGACGGACGAGAATCCGCCACAACTCCCTGTCAGGCTTCCGGTTCCTTGCATGTTATATGAGCCACCTATATGCCCTCTGAAATGCGTATTGATTTTTGTGATTCTGTGATTGCACATATATATAAAGTGCAATCACAGAATCACAGAATCCGCTTACAGATAACAAGTCCCCAATCCTCAAAATTATTATCATTATGACAGCGACAGGGGAAGCGGTTTTTTCCCCTCTTCGGAGAAAAAATTATTGCTCCGCAGAGAAAAAATATTTCCTGTGCGAAGGAAATACCAAGTCCGAAATGCAATAAACGCGCGCTTTTTACGTTATAATATATAGATGAAACGTTTCTTATTGCTTCTTTTGCCTCTCTTTTGGGGCATTATGAACATATCAGCCCAAGAGGAGGAACCGGCCGATACGACCAAGGTGCACCTGAAAGGCAAGGTCGTGGACGAGAGCCAAGACCCTGTTTCTTTGTGCCAGGTGCGCATTGAGGGACAGCCTTTCGGTACGACTGCGGCTCTCGACGGAACATACAAACTCTCCTTCTCGACTGCCGACAGCGTCGTGGTGGTCTATAGCATGATTGGCTACGAGACACGTAAGCGTGTGCTGAAGAAGCCTCAAGGCAATCTGACGCTCAACATCGTGATGCGCGAGAGCGGCAAGGAGATGGCCGAAGTGACTGTGGCCGAGACGCGCCGGCAGATGGGTTCCATGCAGGAGCTCAACAAGAAAGACCTCAAGCGCATGCCCTCTACGAGCGGCAATGCCGTCGAGGAACTGGTGGCCACTCAGGCCGGTGTCAGCACCCACAACGAGCTCAGCAGCCAGTACAATGTGCGAGGCGGCTCGTTCGACGAGAACTGCGTCTATATCAATGGTGTGGAGGTCTATCGCCCCATGCTCATCAGCAGCGGTCAGCAGGAGGGACTTTCCGTCATCAACAGCGATATGGTGGAGAAAATCAACTTCTCGGCAGGCGGTTTCGAGGCCAAGTACGGCGACAGGATGTCCAGCGTGCTCGACATCACCTACGCCCACCCCGAACGCCTGGAGGCATCGGTTGCGGCAAGTCTGCTGGGCGCAAATGTCTATGTGGGCTACGGCAAGAAGAAGTTCTCCTTCAGCAACGGACTCCGCTACAAGACCAACCAGTACATGCTGGGCTCGCTGGAGACGAAGGGCGAATACAAGCCAAACTTCCTCGACTACCAGGCCTACATGCGCTGGGCTCCCACGAAGGACTGGAATTTCGATGCCATCGTCTATATCAACCGCAACAACTACAACTTCAAGCCTTCCGACCGTGAGACGAAATTCGGCACGCTGGAGGACGTGAAGAGCTTCAAGGTGTATTTCGACGGTAAGGAGGAAGACCAGTTCCAGACGCTCTTCGGTACCGTTCGCGCTGCCCGCAGGCTCGGACAGTCGGGAGCCATCAGCCTGACCGCCTCGGCCTTCAGCAACCGCGAGAAGGAGACCTACGACATCCAGGGACAGTACTGGCTCAACGAGACGAACGGCGACGAGCAGCTCGGCGTAGGTTCCTATATGGAACATGCCCGCAACTTCCTCTACAGCTCGGTTCAGGCCTTCAAACTGGCCTACGACCTGAAGAAAGGAGGGCATCAGATGCAGACGGGTATCGGCTGGAAACACGAGAAGGTGCGCGAGAACTCGAACGAATGGGAATATCGCGACAGCAGCGGATACAACGTGCCACATACCGGCAACGACCTGCAGGTCATCTACAACATGCGCGCCAAGAACTCCATCAACGCCAACCACCTCGAATTCTACGCGCAGGACACCTACCGCAAGGAGAGCAGCCTCGGCATCCTCAGCCTCAACTACGGCATGCGCCTCAGCTATTGGGGATATAACAAAGAATGGCTCTTCAGTCCCCGCGCGAGCATCGGCTTCGTGCCGGCATCCAACGACAACTTCACCTTCCGCCTCGCTGCCGGTCTCTACAACCAGCGCCCCTTCTACAAGGAACTGCGCGACACCATCACTATTGCTGGCAACACCACCGTCCAGCTCAACAAGAACATCAAGTCGCAGCGCTCCTTCCAGGTTGTGGCTGGCATGGAGTATAAGTTCAAGGTTGCCGACCGCCCCTTCAAGTTCACGACCGAAGCCTACTACAAGGCACAGTGGAAACTCAACCCATACAACGTGGACAACCTGAAGATTGTCTATTACGGTAACAACTGCGCGACGGGCTACGTTGTGGGAGCCGACTTCAAGCTCTACGGCGAGTTCGTGCCCGGTACCGACTCATGGATTAGCTTCGGACTGATGAAGGCCTCGATGAACCTGAACGGTCAGAAGATTCCGCAGCCTACCGACCAGCGCTACAACATCAACCTGTTCTTCACGGACTACTTCCCAGGCACCACGCGCTGGAAGATGAACCTCAAGGCCACCTTTGCCGACGGACTGCCCTTCGGACCGCCACATACGGGACTGGAGCGCAATGCCTTCCGTGCACCTGCCTACAAGCGTTTCGATGTCGGCATGAACTATCGCCTCATCGACAACGAGGACCACCATCTGCGCCGCTGCAAGTACCTGCGAAACATCTGGCTCGGTCTGGACTGCTTCAACATCTTCGGCCTCGACAACGTCAGCAGCTACTATTGGATTACTGACATCAGCAACCACCAGTACGCTGTCCCCAACTATCTGACGGGCCGCATGATAAACGCCCGCGTATTGATTGAACTCTGATAATTCCACATTGTCGTTCTAACAAAGATTAACCCCGAAAGTCCTTGTCTGACTTCCGGGGTTCTTTTCTATTGTGAGCACACTTTTTCAGGGCTCCTGCCTGAGCGTTAGCGAAGCACTTTCTTGCCGTTGAAGATGTAGATGCCGCCCGGGAGTGTAAGACCATCAGCAGAACCGGACACGGCAGTTCCGTCGATTCTATAGACCTTACCGTTAGCTGTGGCGCTGTCCTTGTCGGTTACAGTCTCTATACCTGTAGGGTCGTCGAAGCCGATGATGAAATCACCCAGGATGGGCATGTGGTCCGAAGTAACCTTGTCGTTCACCACTTCGTAGCTAACCTTCTCGACGCCTCCTATCGGGTCGTAGCTGATGATGTGGTCGATGACGTAGATGCCGTCGCTCCATGTGGGCGTAGTGAGGTCGGAATGATAGGTGAAGCCGTGTTGCTGCAGATACTCGGTGAGCACGCCACGAGCACCCTGCATCTCGTCGTCGGTCCCATCGTCGTTGAAGTCACCGGCAATGATGAGCGGCTTGCCCTTCTCTACCCAACGAGCGGCTTCGGCCTGGATGACGGGACCAGTGCCGCGTCTGGCACTTGCATTGAGACCTACATGGAGACTGGCGAAGACATAATTATTGAACTCGGCTATCAGCATACGCCGGGGCTCAAAGTCGGGCGTGAGGGATACGACTCTGACGGAGAGCGGCAGTTCCTTCGAGAGGATGCCGATGCCGTAGCCGGTAAGCGCGCTGCAGAATATGCCGTACATGCCGGTAGCCTCGGCCAGCTCCTTCACCTGATACTTGTAGTTGGAGCGTGAGGAGAAGACGCTGTCAACCTCCTGCAGGGCAACTACATCAGCCTGCTGGGCAGCAATAACACTTGCCGTTCGCGGCAGGTTCAGGCCGTCCTTGTTGCCTGCGCAATGCCTTACGTTGTAGCTGAGCACACGCAGAGGCTCTTTCTGGAACTTGTCGTAAACAGGCTCTTCGTATTCACCCTTTACAGCGGCATCAAGGTCGCTGAGATATTTCTCATAGATGATATCGAAGACACCGCAAATAACGTCACTATAGGCTCTGTTTATCAGGTCTTTGAGTATCCAGGCCTGTTCTTCGCTTAGGTCGTTTTGATCCGCTATTATCGGATTGCGGAGCTCCTTCAGCTTGCGTGCAAGCGCCAACCTTAACTGGGCTGAAGGGCTTTCCAGCTGTGTGGCATCCACCTTTTGCAGTTTCCATGTATCTAGCTCGTTGTAGAGCCGGTCACCGGCGAAGATATTTTTGATTTCACAAGTCATGGAATCGTTGACATATAGAGTGTCTCCATCAGCATTGCAGATGTACAATGACTTGCGGTCGCCCTGGACAGTCCTGAAGGTCAGCGGCTTTGGCTCACTCGTCATAAGAACTCTTCCATTCGAGGCTACGTTGTTTACGTACTTGCCTGTCACATAGTTGCGAATGGTATACTGTCCATTTTCCTTGTCAACTGCCTCTATGCAGTAGATGCTGAACGGATTGCCCTGGCACAACAAGTTCCAGATGAGGGTGGAAGAACCGCATTCTTCCAACGATTCAGTCCAACATATTTTCTCTATAGAGGCTGAACCTGGTCGAGTGATGTTGTAGTAGCCGTTAGCCACAGTGTAGAATTCTGGCTGGGTCTCGTCTCCTCCAGAATTAACCTTCAGCAGCTTCCAGCGTCCGGGATAGCCGTATGTGGCTCCGTCGCCAGGATAGTCATCGTCGCCCACATTCTGTTTGGCAAGGCTGTTATCTGCACGGTCGCTGCGCAGATAGCCCTGAACGTGCAGCGAGTGGACGGATTCCTCGTTGGTCATGAAGAAGCGGCCAGCACCCTCTGTGAGGTCGGTGAGAGTGTAGCCTACGGGAGTTTCGGAGAATACGACATCAGACTCAACGGGATTGGTGTTCATGTTGCCCAGATACTTGCCGTTTTCCTTGTTGAGGAAAGCCCACTGGTCCCCAACCTTCTCGGCTGTCCAAATGAAGCCGTCGGACTCCTTGTTCAAGTCGCCCCAATAAACATACTGGTCACCCCAGTTGATGGGGAAGTCCGACTGCAGGCAGGCCATACCCTTCGGATGACCGGTACTCGTGCCGGAATACTTGATGCGGTCACTGATGATGTAATACTGGTCACCCTCATTAATCTGGCTTACATCGGTAATCCAGTTGAGGTCGGAAATGCCGCCCATCTCGCTCACCTGTTCGTCGGTGAGAGGCGTCTCCCAGAATGCCACCTCGGACACGTAGGTATCAGACTTCTCACCATCATCGTCAGCGAACAGATAGAAGACAGGGTCTATTTCCCAACGGGTATTGGAGGTTTCATAGTTGATGAGTTTCTCACCATTCACATAAAGTTTGACAGAACCATTGCTGTTGGTCAGTACAACGCGGTACCAAACATCGTCCCAGATACTGCCGACGTAGCCTCCCAAAGCGCCTGCGCCGATTTTGCGTTCGTGGATGAAGACTTCACCGTCGTTGCTATTGTTTGTGTTCGTCTGGAACAAGCAATCGTAAACGTAGGCATCTGGCACCTTCATGTCAATCATGAGAGAGAAGGACATAGAACTGGTTGCACCTTCGACGCGCTCCACCTTCAAGGCTGAGGTGGCAGGCAACAGGATGGCGCTGCTTCCGTTCTGTCCCTCTGCTGCTGTAATACCGGCCTCTTCTACGGTTGCAACCGAAGCGCTGGCAGAGCCTAACACGGCGGGGACTAATTTCATGCTCCCCACTGTAGCCTCCATCAGGTCGTCGGGGTTGTCAAATTTCCATTGCCCAGTAGGCTCAGGTGTCTGAGCTACTGCCGACACAAAGTTTCCTGCCACGCCCATCAGGCCGAGCAAGAACATCGTAAGAAATCTTTTTTTCATAGTAATTTTTTAGGTTGATTATGTAGATGTTTATTCGGTTATGTCGAATTAGTTCTTACGTACCGCAAATTTACAATTTTTTTCATAAAGAGCAATAACTTCTTCAGGAAAATAATGAGTACGACAGAATATAAGAAGAAATATGGTGAAGGGCAATACTTACTTCATATACTCGAAAAATATGTTTCCTCTACGCTTTTCCACTATTTTCTTTGGTTGGTAGAAAGAAAAAGTGTAACTTTGCGACAGAAACGATAAAATAATCGTAGTATGAGACAATTCTTTTATATACTATTATCATTAATGATATATTCGTGCTCCGATTCGAATTTCATTGGTGATATTATAGATACGGATTCTCCTGTTGAGACAGATACAAATCATTATGTGATTTACCAAAACGACAAACTAAGCAATTATACATCAGCTCAGATTATAATGTTTTTGGAAGACATTGATGATAAGGATAACAACATATCTAAAAATGAAAATGTCGCAATCGAAGACTCCTTAATAAAAATCAACCTGTATCATACCACTGGAACATTTATAAGATATTTGCACGTATTAGTTCTTCCTGAAATTGACATTGAAATCCAGGATACTATAACAATATAACAATCCAAATAAAAAGTAAACCCCGGGAGTTGGACAGAAACTTCCGGGGTTTATTTCATATAAGCGGTTGCTTATTGCGTTTACAGCATCGACTTGAAATGCTCTGTTATCTGGCGGAAAAGGTGATTGCGGGTGTTACCACCATAGATGCTGTGGTTGCGATTGGTATAGGTCAGCTCACGGAAGTCTTTGTCGGCCTGGACAAGGGCTTCTGTGTATTCCGTAGCATTGCGGAAGTGGACGTTGTCATCAGCAAGGCCGTGAATGAGCAGCAACTTGCCGTTGAGCTTCGAGGCACGACTGATGGGACAGACGTCATAGCCCGGGCCGTTCTCGTTCGGCGTCCGCATGAAGCGCTCGGTATAGATGCTGTCGTAGTAACGCCAACTGGTGGGAGCGGCCACGGCAACGCCTGCTGCGAAGACGGGACGGCCCTCGCTCATGCTCATCAGGGTGTTGAAGCCTCCGTAGCTCCAGCCCCAAATGGCAATACGGTCCTTGTCAACATAGCTCTGCTGTCCGAGCCATACGGCTGCCTCCACCTGGTCGCGACTCTCCAGCTGACCGAGTTTGAGGTAGGTGCACTGCTCGAAGTCACGTCCGCGACCGCCAGTGCCACGTCCATCCACACAGACGCTGATGAAGCCTTCCTGAGCGAGATACTGCTCGTACATGCAGCCGCCCATGTTGCCGGCGTTCCAGCTATCCACCACCTGCTGACTGCCCGGACCGCTATACTGGTGCATCACGACGGGGTACCTTTTGCTCGGGTTGAAGTCGGCAGGCAATACCATGAAACCGTTGAGCTGTACGCCGTCGGCTGTGGTGAAGGTGAAGAACTTGCGCTCGCCAAGTCTGACGGTTGCCAGTTTCTGTCGCAAAGCAGAGTTATCCTCGAGCGTCTTAAGTGTCTTGCCCGAAGCCTCGCAGAGCGTAGTAACGGAAGGCGTGTTCAGGTCGCTCCAAGTATTCATGAAGTAACGGAAGTCTGTACTAAAGGTGGCGCTGTTCCAACCTGTTTGGGAGGTGCTGAGCCGCGTCACCTTGCCTTTTGCATCGCTCTTATAGATGCTCTGCCGGAGTGGGCTTTCCTGGTTGCTCGCATAGTAGGTGTTGCCCGTCTTGCTATCGTAGCCGCAGAGTGACCTCACCTCATAGTTTCCGCTTGTCAGCTGACGACGGAGTGTGCCGTTCAGGTCGTAGAGATAGAGGTGCTTATAGCCGCTTCGCTCGCTCAGCAGCACAAAGCCTCCAGGTGTGACCTTGAAAGCCTTGAGCGTCTCCTCGGGCACATAGCATTCAGCCTGCTCACGCACGATGACACGGCACTCTGTGCTCCTGGGATTGGCCAGGTAGATGTCGAGCTGGTTCTGATGCCGGTTAAGGGTGAGGATGAGCATCTTCTCAGGTTCGTCGGTGCAGAAGATGCGCGGCACATAACCGTCGGCAGGGATGGGGAGCTGCATTTTGCGGATGGCACGGCTCTTGATGTCGAAGCTGTGAACGCTGACAACGCTGTTGCGTGCTCCGGCGACGGGGTACTTGTAGTCGAAGGAACCAGGGTACTGAGCGTACTCCGTCTTCTCAGGATTCATCCCTTTATACCAAGGGAAGCTGAAGAGGGGCACTTCCGACTCGTCGTAGCGAATCCAGACAATCATCGAGTTGTCGGCATTGAAGTCGAAAGCGCGGGCGAAAGAGAACTCCTCCTCGTTGACCCAGTCGGGCTTGCCGTTGATAATCTTGTTGAACTCGCCGTCCTTCGTAATCTGGCTCTCGCTGTTGTTGAAGAGTAGTTTGATGAGGAAAAGGTTGCCGTTGCGGACGAAAGCTACCATCGTGCCGTCTCGGCTCCATAGCGGCTGCTCCTGCGGACCTTCCTCGCTGAGATGTGCCAGGGTGCGGTTCTTTACATTATAGATATAATACTCTGCCGAACGGCTGTGGCGGTAGATGCTCTTCGTATTGGTGCGGACAAGGATGTTCTTCTCGTCGGGACTCATCTGATAGCCGTCGATACGGTCCAGCTTGATGCGGTTCTTGATGTTGTTCACGTCGAAGAGCACACCCGTCACCTCGCCCGTACGGAAGCTGTGACGGACAATCTGCTTGCCGTCGGGGGAAAGCTGGCTGTAGCTCTCGCCGTCGAGCAAGGGAGTCACACCGGAAACACCTCGGGCAGAATAGGCACCGCCAGTAAGGTCGTTCAACGTCAGTTGTTCAGCATTTGCAGAAAAGATGGCACACAGAAGCGCCAGAAGTGTCATGAAACGTTTCATTATTTTTTATTTAGATAATTATCATTTGGCATTTACCGTGCAAAAATACAACATTTAAGTGAAAAATGAAAAACGAAAAGTGAAAAATTACAAAAAGAACATAATAACTTTAATCTCCAATCCCTAATCTCTAATCTTTTTTATAATTTTGCACAATCAAAAGACAAATAGCAAATATGACTGAAAATAATTATCCCTTCATAAGCATGCTCCGCAAATACGTGAGCAGCAGCGTACTCCTAGTGATTGCCACCGTAGCAGCACTCATCATTGCCAACAGTCCTTGGGGCGACCTCTACCGCAGTCTGTGGGAACTGCCAGTCGCTGTCAGCATCGGCGAATTCAACTTCTTCAGTCACGACGGTCAACCGATGTCCCTGGGCGCTTTCATCAACGATTTCCTAATGGCTATCTTCTTCCTCAGCATCGGCCTGGAGATAAAGCGGGAAATGCTGTGCGGCGAGCTGTCAAGCATAAAGAAAGCCCTCGCACCGATAATCGGAGCCTGCGGAGGCATGATAATACCTGTAGTAGTCTTCTTCCTGGTTTGTCCCAAAGATCCGGCTTTGGAACGCGGAATGGCCATCCCGATGGCTACAGACATTGCCTTCTCCCTGGGATGTCTGAGTATCTTCAGCAAACGATGTCCTATAGGCCTGAAGGTTTTTCTTGCAGCCCTCGCCGTAGCTGATGACTTGGGCGGCATCATCGTCATAGCCATCCGTTACACAGAACACCTGAACCTCTGGTACCTGCTTGTCTCATTACTTCTCATCGTGGTGCTTTGCATAGGTAACTGGCGCGGGATACGCACAAAAGCGTTCTACCTCAACACGGGTCTCATCCTCTGGTTCTTTATGCTGGGAAGCGGCATTCACGCTACCATTGCAGGCGTTGCGCTGGCTTTCTGTATCCCGGCCAATATGCCGAGAGGCACCAAGTTCTACATCGAGCGCATCCGCAACAAACTGGAACACTTCCCTGCCACCGAAGTAACCGCAGCCGACCGCAACAAACCCGTACTACTCTCCGACGATGAAATAGGATTGCTCAAATGTGTGGAATCTGCCAGCGACCACCTCGTAAGTCCTTTGCAGGATATGGAAGATATCCTGAAGATGCCCGTCAACTATCACATCATCCCACTCTTTGCATTTGCCAATGCGGGAGTAAATCTTGCCGGAATGAGTATGATGAACCTCTTCTCAGGCGTAGGACTGGCTGTCTTCCTGGGACTGCTCGTCGGCAAGTTCTGCGGTGTATTCAGTTTCTCTTGGTTAGGCATCAAACTGGGAGTAATCCAAATGCCCGAGAATTCCGACTGGAAGTCCTTTGCCAGCATCTGCATGCTTTGCGGTATCGGCTTTACGGTAAGCATGTTCCTGGCCGCCTTGAGTTATCCTTCTGCCGGACATGCCGACCTCCTGAACGACGCTAAGCTTGGCATCCTCTGCGGCACAATTGCCAGTGCCCTTGTCGGATGTCTGATGCTGTACCTCTTCCTGCCAAAAGAAGTAAAGGAAGAGGAATTAGATATTAAGGATTAGTCGCCGACGACAATTCTCAGTTCCTTTCCCTTCGCCAGGTCTTCGTGCTTCACGAACCAGCCCTTGAGCGGTTGACCGCCGATGGTGATTGAGTTAATCTTCTCACCCCTACCCTCACGAACGATGTCGAAGCTCTGTCCGTCTCCTAACGTAAAATGGACACGGTCGAAGAGCGGCACCGTCACGATATACTCGGGGTCGGCCGGCGAATAGGTATAAATGCCGATTGCGTTAAGTACAAACCACGACGACATCTCGCCTGCATCATCCATTCCCGCGTAGGCAAGACCCTCTTTACCCATTCCGTAATAGTTGTGCATCAGAGTGTTTAGGACGTGCTGAGCCTTTTCTTGGCGGTCCACAAAATAATAGGTATAGGGAATGCTGTGTCCGGGCTGGTTCCCGTGACAATAGGAACCGAGATAGCTAGTCAGGTTGAACGCCTCATAGCCTCCACAGGGCGTTGTGAAGAGTGAATCGAGCTTCCTTTCTACTGCCTCCTTCGAAGGATATAGCGCCACCATCACCATCGGGTCATGAGGAGCGAAGAAGAGCGAGTTCCAGGCATCTGCCTCGCGATACATATACTGATAATAGGGATAGTTGGGACGGAAATCTTCAATCCACACTCCTTTGCCGTCGCGCAACACCTTTCCGCGCCAGAAACCTGTCGATGGATCAAACAGCGTCTTATAGTTCTGCGAATGCTGGAGAAGCATCTGCTCGTTCTCTTTGTCACCCAGTTCGCGAGCCACGAGAGCCGTAGCATAGTCGTCGTAAGCATACTCGACGGTCTTCGTCACAGCGCCTTTATATTCATCACCGGTAGGAACATTCACCGTGTCCTTTTCTGCAATCCAACCGCGCTCCAGGTATTCGTTGAGGTAAGGTCTCCCACCTCTACCCGGTACCGTTGCACTCTTTAGCATAAGGGCGTATGCCCGGCTGAGGTCAAAGTCTCTGATACCTCGCAACCACGAACCAGCAACAAAAGTCGAAGCATGGTCGCCGTGAAAGAATGTGGGCATATAGCCGCCCCGACTCTCACCGCGTTCGATGCAGGAACGGATGATGTCCGTCGCCACATCTGGCGTTATCATGCCCAAGAGAATAAGTTTGTTGCGGTAGGTGTCCCAGAAAGAGGGGTTGGTGTAGTAGTTCCAGTCGGTCTTCACTACGCGTCCATCCCGTCCTTCGCTCCTATGTTCGCCGTTCACATCGGTACGCAGATGGGGAAAGAGGAATGTCCTATAGAGCGTGGAATAGAGCATTGCACGCTCAGCTTCAGTGCCGCCCTCTACCTGGATGTGCCCCAGAATGTCTTCCCAGATATTGTTCGCATTGCTACGCACTTCTACAAATGACTTGCCTGCCAATTCTGCCTGCAGGTTCTCCTTCGCATTCTCGATGCTGACGAAAGAGAAACCGATTTTAAGTTCGACTGGTCTGCTGGCTTTCGGCTGCTTGAGGCGAACAATAGCGACTGGAAGCATACGAGCACCCCTTGCTCCCTGCCTTTCGTCTCTTGCTCCTTGTTCCCTGCCCTCTGCACCTTCTATCGTCACACTTTCAATATCTTCCGACAGTTCTCCGTAAAAGTATATGCGTCCTTCTCCATCCTGATAACCTTCAATAGCATGAGTTCCGGCCTGTTTCACTTCCCAGCGGCGCGGCATGTTGTTGGAACGGGCAATGTCAATGAGGATGCCCCTGTGGTCTCCTTCGCGGAACGTATAGCGATGATAGCCGCAACGCAGCGTAGTAGTCAGTTCCACATTCACCTGATAGCGGTCAAGGAAGACACGATAATAGCCCGGATGGGCCTCTTCTTGCGCGTGACTGTAGTGGGAACGGTAGTTATCAGGGCTCCAATTCCCTTCTGCCGTCACAGGCAGAATAGGCAAATGAAGCAGGTTCCAATGTCCTTTGCTGGTATGCGCAAAACCATAGATGAGACTATCCTCGTACTGATATCCAGAACCGCTGCGATACATCGTGACAGGAGTGAGCTGCACCATTGCATTCGGCAGAGCAGCACCCGGAAATGTTTCTGCCCCCCACTGACGGACTCCAGGAGTTGGAACAAATCCCAGTTCCTCAGGTGTCCAAAGCGTCGTGGTACCCATAAACGGATTAATATACTGTGTAACGTTCTGAGCAAAGCTTACAGAACGGCATAATCCAAAGAGGACGATAATGAATAAGAGGCGAGTTCTCATTTTTTTTCTTGACTATTTAGAAGTGAGGATATTGTTTCTGCTCACAAAGATACACTTTTTACACGACAGTACGGCAAAAAAACTCATAGTTTTATAAAAAAAGGCGCATAACAGGCAAATAAAAGAAAAATTATTCGATAAAAAACACTTTTTTCATGTAAAAATATTTCACAAAACATAAAATATCGTATATTTGCATCAAGAACTCTCATATGACAAGAATAATATGGTTAAACGTATTACCTCACTCCTCCTTTGTACTCTTTGTTGCCTTTCTATTCTGTCCCAACCTCACGTTGTAGCACATCGCGGTCACTGGCGACCCGAAGGTAGTGCGCAGAATTCCATTACTTCATTTAAAAAAGCTGCAGAGATAGGCTGCTGGGGCAGTGAGTTCGATGTATGGCTGACGGCTGATGGTGTGCCTGTCGTCTTCCATGATGCAACCATCGAAGGTATTCGCATAGAAGATACAACCTATGCCACACTCATGAACCACCGTCTGAAGAACGGAGAATTCATTCCAACCCTGCAGCAATACCTTCAAGAAGCACAGCAATGGGCTGACTGCCGTTTGATTTTTGAAGTCAAACCACACCGCAATGCCAAGCGGGATGCTCTGATATCCGAACTTTCTGTAGAGCTAGTAAATATGCTAGGGCTTGCTTCACGAACGGACTATATTTCCTTTAGTAAAAAAGCATGCAAACGGCTTCACGAGATTGCACCTAATGCAAAAGTAGCATACCTGAATGGTGACCTTACACCTCAGCAAATCAAGGAAATGGGACTGACCGGCATTGACTACAATAAAGACATTCTTGACAAACATCCTGACTGGCCGCTTGAAGCACAGAAGCTCGGTCTGGAAGTCAACGTTTGGACCGTTGACGGCGAGGAAGAACTCAGTCGCTTCGCCAAAATGCCTGGCATAGACATCATCACCACCAACGACCCAGAGATACTTCTTAAAATAATCCATAACTAACGCTTCATTTTTATTTTTATAAAATGTATGGCTAAATATAATTTTAACCCCAAGAAGGAAAAAGTCAAGACACTTTCCTACCGAAATTCAGTTACCCCGCCCATCGTTGAGGAAATTGCTAGAAAGATTATCCAAAAGCTGATGATTGAGCAGAAGTATCGTGACCCGAAATACTCTGCCAAGCGTCTCGCTAATGATATTGGGGTCAATATGCGTCACATAAGCGCGGTCATAAATATCCGCTTCCAACAGAACTACGCACAACTGGTTGGCAAGATGCGAATATATGAAGCCAAATACATACTTCAGGATAGCCATTTCGACAACATGACGATGGAAGACATCGCCATCAATGTGGGCTTTACCACTCGCCAAAGCTTCTATGCTGCATTCTATAGACAATGTGGAATGACACCGCGTGAATACAAATTGACGCATAAAGGTGAACTGGTCGATGACGAAGAATAGTCATAGGCCATGATTCAACCTTTCGACACACTGCAAGAACGCTTTGCCGATCTGCAGTTGCTGCGCTATGAGGTGCCAGGATTCAGTCTTCTGTCGCTCCGTCAGAAACTTTTGATTTACTACCTGGCAGAAGCAGCACTCTGGGGGCGTGATATACTTTGGGACCAGAACTGTAGTCAGGGCATACGAGTTCGCAAGACTTTGGAAGCCATCTATACACATTATGATGGCCCGAAAGAGGAGACCGATTGGAAAGCTTTTGTCGTCTATCTCAAACGTGTATGGTTCGCAAATGGTATTCATCATCATTATAGTTGTCAGAAATTCGAGCCAGGCTTCAGTCGTGAGTTCTTCCTAACCGAAGTTAGCAATTTGAATGCCGCTCTTCTTCCTCTACGTAAGGATGAGACAAAAGAGCATTTTGCTACAGAATTGGCCAAGACAATCTTCAATCCTAGAGTAATGCCCAAGCGCGTCAATCAGGCTGACGGTGAAGATTTACTGATCACATCCTCGTGTAATTACTATGCCAAAGGCATCACTCAGCCTGAGGCAGAAGCATTTTATGCCAACATCAAAAGCAAAGCAAGCCCCAACAGACCGCCGATGTTCGGTATGAATAGTCGTCTAGAACGTGATAACGACGGCAAACTTTATGAGAATGTCTGGCAGAGTGGTGGACTCTACGGACAGGCTATTGACCACATTTGCGAAATGCTTTGCAAGGCACGTGATTATGCAGAAAACACTCAGCAAAAAGCCGTCATCGATAAACTTATTAGTTTCTACCAAAACGGTAATTTAAAGACTTTCGACGAATATGCCATTCTATGGGTAGGAGAAACGGAAAGCGAGATTGATTTCACCAACGGCTTCACAGAAGTATATGGTGACCCGCTTGGTTTGAAAGCTAGTTGGGAAGGCTATGTTAATGTCATTGACCACGAAGCAACCCGTAGAGCTAAAACTTTAAGCAACAATGCACAATGGTTTGAAAATCACTCGCCTGTAGATTCTCGTTTTAAGAAAAAAGAATGTCGAGGTGTAACCGCAAAGGTCATTAATGCCGCCATGCTGGGAGGCGACCTTTACCCAAGCAGTGCTATCGGAATCAATCTGCCTAACAGTAACTGGATTAGGGCAGAATACGGCAGTAAGAGTGTGACGATTGCAAATTTGACCCACGCCTACAATATAGTTGCTAAAGGTAGTGGTATGCGACAGGAGTTCGTTATTGATGATGCCACCATACAGCTGCTGGACCAATATGGAGACATTTGTGACGACCTTCACACAGACTTGCACGAATGCCTGGGTCACGGAAGCGGGCAACTTTTGCCTGGTGTCGATGGCGATGCACTTCGCGCTTATGGCAGTACCATTGAAGAAGCGAGAGCCGACCTCTTTGGTCTTTATTATATTGCAGATTCTAAACTTGTTGAATTAGGTTTAATGCCCAACGATGAAGCATACAAATCGCAGTACTACAGTTACATGATGAATGGGTTGCTTACGCAGATGGTTCGCATAGAAGAAGGGTGTCAGATAGAGGAGGCTCATATGCGGAATCGTGCCCTCATCTCTCGTTGGACACTTACAAACTATCCTGATGCTGTTCAGATTATCGTGAAAGACAACAAGCATTATGTCAGCATCAGCGACTATAAACTGCTTCGCAAAGCTTTCGGAACATTGCTTGCCGAGGTACAGCGTATTAAGAGCGAAGGTGACTATGAAGCAGCCCAAACGTTGGTCGAACAATATGGCATCAAACTCGACGCAAAGCTACATAAGGAGATTCGAAAACGCTATCAACGACTCAATCTGGCACCTTACAAGGGATTTATTAATCCGAAGTATGAACTTATACATGATACTGCCGGGAATATTATTGATGTAAGCATTTCCTACAATGAAGCATATGATAAGCAAATGCTACGTTATGGTAAACAATACAGCACTTTATGAATATAAAAGAATTGGATATCAACATAAAAAAAGAACTGCGAGCATGCATGAATGGCATCCTCTCCGCTAGGATGAGAGAAGCAGGAATGCACTTCCGGCTCATCTTTGGTGTTGAACTTCCTCGACTCTGTAGTATTGCTGACGAGTTTCCCCATAATAAAGAACTTGCCAATCATCTCTGGAGCCAGAACATCCGTGAAACTAAGCTATTGGCCATTATGCTCATGTCCCCGAAAACATTCACTCCTGAAATATCGGACAAATGGGCAAAGACAATGGTAACTGCCGAAGAGGCACAAGTTCTGGCTATGCTACTGCTCTCAAAGACATCTCACGCTAAAGAGACAAGCATTGCATGGCTCAAAGAAGGCAAGCCCCTACCATCTGTTTGTG
>JAGCNQ010000161.1 GCA_017645845.1 Bacteroidaceae bacterium | reverse complement strand
TTGATATTGCCGATGCTGTCACCGTGCTGAACATCATGGCGGCAAACACAAACGCCCCCATGGCTGACCTCAACAAGGACGGCAAGGTGGACATCGCCGACTTCGTGACCGTACTGAACATCATGGCAAGTAATTGAATAGAATAAAACACTTGAAATTGTGATATAGCAAGAGCCGCGTCATTTTTGACGCGGCTCTTGTTCGTTTTGCCACAATTTGTTAATTTTGTTAATTGTTAATTTGGGGTAGTTCTCGGATGCTCTAGCACCGAGGCGCGATTGTAGTCGCGGAACTCGGATGCTTTAGCACCAAGGCGCGATTCTTAGACTCTTTAGAGCAAAGGCGCGATTGTAGTCGCGGAGGTAGTCGCGGAATACGCAGAAATCAGTTGTTTTCGGGACGGAGTCTGCGGACCGTCTCAGCAGTGCGCCACATTTCGCTGTCGTGCATGGCGGCAAGTTCCTTCTCCAAACCTTCGCGGTAGTCGGGCTTCGAGTTGGAATCGATACTGATCTGTGCTTCATTGCCGCACTTCACGCTTGCATAGAGCTGCTGCATGACGGGCTTGATGGCATCGTGGAAACGGGGGAACCAGTCGAGTGCGCCACGCTGGGCAGTTGTGGAGCAGTTTGCATACATCCAGTCCATACCCTTTTGGGCGAAGAGAGGCATGAGGCTCTGTGTGAGCTCCTCAACGGTTTCGTTGAAGGCCTCAGAGGGTGTATGACCGTTCTCACGGAGCACTTCGTACTGAGCCAGGAGCAGTCCCTGGATGGCTCCCATAAGGGAACCGCGCTCGCCGGTGAGGTCGGAGGTTGCCTCGCGCTGGAAGGTGGTCTCGAAGAGATAGCCGGAACCGATGCCGATGCCAAGTGCCAAAGTGCGGTCGAGGGCCTTGCCTGTGGCGTCCTGGTAAACAGCGTATGAGCTGTTGAGACCGCGTCCTTCGAGGAACATGGTGCGCAGGCTTGTGCCGCTGCCCTTGGGAGCAACCATGATAACGTCGATATCCTTTGCAGGAACGCAACCGGTGCGGTCGTTCCATGTGATAGCGAAGCCATGAGAGAAATAGAGAGCCTTGCCGGGAGTGAGGCACTTCTGCAGGGTGGGCCAAACGCTCATGACTGCTGCATCAGAGAGTAGGCACATCACGATGGTACCCTTAGTGGCTGCTTCTTCGATGGAGAACAATGTCTGTCCGGGAACCCAACCGTCGGCGATAGCCTTTTCGAAAGTCTTGCCTTGGCGCTGACCGACGATGACGTTGAAGCCGTTGTCGCGCAGGTTGCAAGCCTGACCGGGGCCCTGTACGCCGTAACCGATAACGGCGATGGTCTCGTCCTTCAGAATCTCACGTGCTTTCTCAAGAGGGAACTCCTCGCGGGTCACTACTTCTTCGATGACGCCGCCAAAATTCATTTTTGCCATAATCTTGAATTGGTTAATTTGGAATTATATTTAATTGTTGTCTCTTTCTTCTTCGCGCTTGGCGATGTAGGCATCAAGGCGTTCGATGCACGACTTCGTCACAGCGATGCGGCCTGTGCGGACGAACTGCAGCACACAACCCAGTGCGTCGAGTTCTGTGAAGAGTTCAATCACATCCCTCGTTACACCTGTATTCTCTACGATAGTATAGGTGGGATTCACCTCCACGATGCGGGCATCATAGCTGCGCACGATGCACGAGATGTCCTGATTGGCAAGCACCATTGGCGTGGACAGCTTCAGCAGAGAAGTCTCCAGGATGAAGATTTCGTCGTCGATGAAGCAGTTTGCCTGCAAGACGTCAACCTTCTTCTCAATCTGCTTGGTCAGCATCTCAGCCATTTCCTGCCTACAGTAGCAGGTGATGGTGTACTTGTGCACGCCAGGAGTGGAGGAGGCACATACGTTGAGGCTCTCGATGTTGACCTGCCGGCGGGTGAAGACGGCGGTTATCTGATTGAGGATACCGGCGAAGTTCTCCGAATAGACGATGAGCGTGTAGAGCGTGAGGCCATCGTGACTGAGCAAAGCTCCCTCGCGGGCTGGCATTGCAGGCCGCGCTACAGCATTGCGCTTGAAGGTCTCTTGCTGACCACCCCTTGCCATATCTTGTGCAAGGGTTGCACGTCGTTGCCGAGCAAGGTTCTTCTCGAAGCTATCTCTATCAATCGCCGCAGCTGCAAAGACTGCTTCATTGAAGCCCTGGAGCTCTTCGGCTTGCTCCAACTCGTCGCACTTGCCGCAAGTATTGCAATCGCCGCATTCAGCGGCACGGAATTCTTTCTTTGACTTCATAACTTATGAATTAAGAATTATGAATTAATCTCAAGCAGCATCTCATCCACATTGGCTCCGGGAGGTGTCATGGGGAGTACGTTGTCCTCTTCCTTCACGGCACATTGCAGGAGGTAGGGACCGTCGGTGGCGAGCATTTCGCTGATGGCTGCATCCAGGTCCTTACGGTCTATGACAGTGCGGCATGGGATGTCGTAGCCTGCTGCAATCTTCTCGTAGTCGGGATTGAGCATCGGTGTGAAGGAGTAGCGCTTGTTGAAGAACATATACTGCCACTGACGCACGTTGCCAAGGAAGTTGTTGTTCAGCAGAATCATCTTCACGGGAATCCTGTTCTCCATGATGGTACCCAGTTCCTGGATGGTCATCTGGAAGCCTCCGTCGCCGCAGAACAGACAGACAGTACGGTCAGGGGCGCCATAGCAGGCACCCATTGCAGCGGGAATGCCGAAGCCCATTGTGCCACAACCACCGCTGGTGACTACCGAACGGGGCTTTGTGAACTTGAAGTAGCGGCAGCCCATCATCTGGTTCTGTCCGACATCGGTCACGAGGATGGCTTCGTTGTTGGCAGCCTCACTGACCTTGCGAATCACTTCGCCCATCAAGAGCAGGCCTTCCGTGGGATGCAGGGCTGCGTCAATGACTTTCGTGTACTCCTTTTCCTCGTAGGGCTTAAAGCCATCTATCCAGGCTTTGTGAGTGGTCTTCTCTACGAGGCGAGTCACATTAGGAAGCGTCTGCTTGCAATTGCCCAAGACAGAGAGTGTGGGCTTCACGTTCTTTCCGAGTTCTGATGGGTCTATCTCGAAATGAATGACCTTGGCTTGCTTGGCATAGGTTTTCAGGTTACCTGTCACGCGGTCGTCGAAACGCATCCCGACGGCGATGAGCAGGTCACACTGATTGGTCATTACGTTGGGGGCCAAGTTGCCGTGCATACCGAGCATACCCATATTGAGGGGATGGTCGGAAGGAGCGGCAGAGAGGCCGAGTATAGTTGACGCGAAAGGTATCTGTGCCTTCTCGCAGAGGGTAAGCAGTTCCTTGTTGGCTTCAGCCAGTTCCACACCTTGTCCGACCAGCATGAAGGGCTTCACGCTCTCGTTAATCATGCGTGCTGCCCTCTCGATGGCATCTTCTTCCGGTTGCGGATTGGGATTGTAGCTGCGGATGAAATCGACTTTCTGTGGAGCGTACTCTATCATCGCCGTCTGAGCATTCTTGGCGAAGTCGAGTACCACAGGACCGGGGCGTCCGCTCTTGGCAATAAAGAAAGCGCGAGCCACAGCCCAGGGAATGTCTTCCGCACGGCGTATCTGATAGTTCCACTTCGTGATGGGCTGCGTCACGCCCACGACATCGACCTCTTGGAAAGCATCTGTACCAAGCATTGCAGCGCCCACCTGTCCACAGATGACGACCATCGGGGTGGAGTCAATCATGGCATCGGCAACGCCTGTAATGGTGTTCATGGCACCCGGGCCGCTCGTCACGATGGCACAACCCACCTTGCCGCTGACGCGGGCATAGCCTTGGGCGGCATGCACGGCAGCCTGTTCGTGACGCACCAAAATGTGATGCAGTGTCTTCTTATGGTCGTAAAGGGCATCGTAAGTAGGCATGATGGCACCACCAGGGTAGCCGAAGAGCACATCCACGCCCTCATGCTCAAGGCTCCGCATCAGAGCCTCAGCACCGCTTATCTTATTTGAGTCCATAGTTCATAGTTATGAGTCCATAATTAAGTTAGAGCCTTACCCCTCCCTTGTCTGCGCTGCTGACACTTTTTGCATAATGCTGGAGCGCTTTGCTTACGACTCTGTTGCGCTTCAATGGTTGCTGTGGCCGCGCAGCGAGTTCTTCTTCGCTGAGACGGACGTTGATGCTGCGACTGGGAATGTCGATGATAATGATGTCACCATCCTTTATCTTGCCGATGTTGCCGCCACTGGCTGCCTCGGGACTGATGTGCCCGATGCTGAGGCCGCTTGTGCCGCCACTGAAGCGTCCGTCGGTGATAAGGGCGCATTCCTTGCCTAGGTGCATCGACTTGATGTATGAGGTGGGGTAGAGCATCTCTTGCATACCCGGACCGCCCTTGGGACCTTCGTGGGTGATGACTACGCAGTCGCCCTTCTTCACCTTGCCGCCCAGGATACCCTCACATGCGTCTTCCTGGCTGTCAAAGACTACGGCAGGTCCTTCGAAATGCCAAAGGCTCGGGTCAACGCCAGCGGTCTTGACCACACAGCCGTCCTGAGCAATATTGCCGAAGAGGACAGCCATACCGCCATCCGTCATATAGGCGTGCTCTATGTCGCGGATGCAGCCGTTCTCGCGGTCGGTGTCGAGGCTTTCCCAACGAGCGTCCTGCGAACCCATTACGTTGCTGAACTTACCGCCCGGAGCACAACTATAGATGTCCCAAGGAGAAAGGCCGCCGTCGATGTTCTCTTTTATATTCTCATTGTTAATTATTGAGTAGCGCTCGATGTCCTCGCCGAGTGTGGCACCGTTGACGCGCTTGCAGGAGAGGTCGAGCAAATTGCCCTTTGCCAATTCGCCCAGGATGCCCAGGATACCGCCGGCGCGGTTCTCTTCCTGGATGCTGTACTTCTGCCAGTTTGGGGAGAGCTTGCAGAGGAAGGGCACTTTGCGGCTCAGCACATCAATGTCCTGCATCTTGAAGTCCACCTCGCCTTCCTGGGCAACAGCCAACAGGTGGAGTACCGTATTGGTGCTGGCACCCATCGCGATGTCGAGTGTCATGGCGTTGAGGAAAGCCTGACGGGTGGCGATGCTCCTTGGAAGAACCGACTCGTCGCCGTCCTCATAGTAGGTGAGGGCGTTCTTGACGATGATGCGGGCTGCGTCCTTGAAGAGTTGTATGCGGTTTTTGTGTGTAGCCAGAATGCTGCCGTTGCCGGGGAGCGAGAGGCCGATAGCTTCTGTCAGGGAGTTCATCGAGTTGGCCGTGAACATGCCTGAGCATGCGCCACAGCCAGGGCAGGCCATCTGTTCTACTTTCGCCAGTTCCTCATCGCTGACGGTAGGGTCGCCGCCTTTTACCATAGCCGTGATGAGGTCGGCATTCTCGCCGTTCAGCTTGTGCGACTCCATTGGACCGCCGCTGACGAAGATGGCAGGGATGTTCAGACGCATGGCAGCCATCAGCATACCGGGCGTGACCTTGTCGCAGTTGGAGATGCAGACCATCGCATCGGCCTTGTGTGCGTTGACCATGTATTCCACCGAGTCGGCGATGATGTCGCGGGAGGGTAAGGAGTAGAGCATGCCGTCGTGGCCCATAGCGATGCCGTCGTCGATGGCAATGGTATTGAACTCTGCGGCGTAGCAGCCCAGTTTTTCTATCTCTGCCTTTACTATCTGTCCTATCTCGTGCAGATGGGTGTGACCCGGCACGAACTGGGTAAAGCTGTTGACAATAGCGATGATGGGTTTGCCGAACTGTTCGTGCTTCATGCCGTTAGCAACCCACAGTGCACGTGCCCCCGCCATGCGGCGACCTTCAGTGCAGACAGAACTTCTTAACTTGACTTTCATAATCTTTAATCCTTATTCCTCGCGCTTGCGCGAATTGGGCGCAAAGATAACACATTCCTTTCTTTTAGCCAACAAAATGTCATTTTAATTTGGCTTTCTCTCGCTTATTGATAACTTTTCTGCCGATTCCGTGGTATAATATAAATACAATATGTGTCTCTGCAAGGTAAAGCGTCAACTTGCGTATAAGCGAGGAATATATATAAATAATGACCTTTCTGCCTCTCTTAGGAAGAAGGCCTCTAACTTTCTTAATAAGAAAGGTGCCAACTCTCTTAATAAGAAAGGTACTAACTCTTTTAATAAGAAAGGTACCAGCTTTCTTAATAGGAAAGGTACTAACTTTCTTAATAGGAAAGGTTGCCCCCTTTTTAATAATGAAAAAAGCCCCGAAAGTCTTCTGACCTTCGGGACTCCCCTCTTAAAACTATAAGCACTTTGAGCGCTTGAACTCTTCAAACGATTTTAGAAGCCGAGTTTCTGACGGATGTCGGCAGGAACGGCGTTCTTGTTGATGACGATGTTCATGGTCTTGTAGGCTACGTAGGCCTGGCTGACATACCAGAAGCCCTTGAAGGGACCACTCTCGCCCCATGAATTCTTCATCATGAAGTACTCCTTGCCGTATTGGTCTTTGGCGAGACCGTAGATTTGCATGCCATGGTCGTCGGTGGTCTCCCAGTTGTCGTAAGCCTCCTGGCGCATCTCAGGCGTGATGGTTTTCTCAGCATTGGCACTGACAATCTCAACCTTCTCAGAGGCTTTCTCGCCTGTCCAACGAGCCTGGTCACTGCCCACTCCGGCTTTGAACTTGGTGTCGGGCACCATAGCCACACTCTTATTCTTGCCGCTGCGACGACTGAAACCGTCCTCGCTGACATCAGCGCCCCATGCAAAGGTCCAGCCGTTCTTCACAGCTTCGTACATGACGCGCATAAAGTCATCCAGGGGCAGGTTGTAGCTGCTTGCCCAGCGCCAGTTGTCTTCAATCTCGAGGATGAAGGTGCTCCAGTAGGGATGATGGGTGTAGCTGGTCAGGCTGACATAGTCGTTGGGGTCGAGGGTGAGGTATTCTTTGACGAAAGACTGCGGTGTGTAGCGCTTGCCCTTGTACTCGAAGTCGGTGGGGCACTTGCCGAAATAGCCGTCGAGCATGGCCTGCAGGGAGGACTTCCATGCCTTGGGGTAAATCTTCTTGGCACCGCTCTTGGCGATTTTCTCCAAATATGCTGTCATCGGTGGGAAGAGTCCGCCGAAATTGAAGAGAGAGTCGCCATACTCGGTGATGGGGTAGGGCATGATGCCCTCGGGGATGAGGCCGTAGTGCTCCATGCAGTAAAGAGCATCCTCGAAGGAACCGCCCTGAGCGAAGCTGGCATCACCATGAGTGCGGACATGCTTGTCGGCACGGTCCACGTATGTCTTGCTGATGAGGAATGACTCGCAGAGGTCAAGGTCGTCCTTCAACTCGGGATGTTTCTTGATGGCCTCGCTCTCCAGGAAAGCCAAGGAGGAGTATGCCCAGCAAGTGCCGCTGCTGTTCTGGTTCTTGATACTAGTTACGGGATGCTCGATGATGGTAGTGAAGATGAGAGAGTCCTTGTCTTCCTTCTTCTTGTCCTTGTCCTTTGCGGCTGCAGGCATCATGAGCGATGCAGCAATGGCGAGTAAGATATATTTCTTCATATTGGTGACCCTCTCCCTAACCCTCTACCTTTAGGACGAGGGAACTGCTTCGCAGGGTCATGGGCAGTTTGGTGTTTAGTATATTCTTTTATTATCTATTTGTGTCGTTCTCCCCATAGAGGGTTAGAGAGGATCTTTAATATGGAATACGTTCCTTCCCCAGGAAGCGGCAGCCGTCGGCGGTGATGAGGATATCGTCCTCGATGCGTATGCCGCCGAAGTCCTTATAGGTCTCGAGTTTGTCGAAGTTCAGGAACTCGGCACAATGCTTCTTGCTGCGCCAGTCGTCGATGAGTGCGGGGATAAAGTAGATGCCGGGTTCGTCGGTCATGACGAAGCCCTCCTGCAGGCGGCGTCCGCAACGCAGACAATTGGTGCCGAACTGCTCCAAATTGGGCCGTACCTCATCATCGAAGCCGACGTAAATCTGTCCAAGGCCTTCCATATCGTGCACATCCATACCCATCATGTGGCCCAGTCCGTGAGGCATGAACATAGCATGTGCTCCGGCACGAACAGCTTCATCGGTATCGCCTTTCATTAGACCGAGTTCCTTGAGACGTTCCGTCATAAGGCGACAGACACCAAAGTGCACGTCCCACCATTTTACACCGGGTGCTGCAAGCGTCAAAGCATAGTCGTGACATTCCACAACGATGTCGTATATCTCGCGCTGCCGCTGTGTAAAGGTGCCGCTGACGGGCATGGTGCGGGTATTGTCGCTGCTATAGTTCTCGTTGGTCTCGGCTCCGGCATCGCAGAGGAATAGTCGTCCTGCCTCAAGAGGCCGAGGGCTGGGATAACCGTGCATGATTTCTCCGTGCATCGTCACAATAGGTGGGAAGCTGACCATGCAGCCCCGACTGCTGGCTATGCCACTAATGCGGCCGGCAATTTCCTGCTCGGTAACGCCTGGGCGGCACATCTTCATTGCAGTGGTGTGCATCTCATAACCGATAGCACAGGCGCGCTCTATCTCGGCAATCTCGCCAACACTCTTCACGGCACGCAGGTCAACGACAGCCTTGATGAGTTCCACACTGGCTGCTTCCCTTTGCTTGGAGGGATGAATGTCCAGCATGTCCATGAGCTGAATCATGGTGTCATGACGGTAAGGCGGCAGGAAATGGATGCGTTGACCGCTGGCTTTAGCCTTCTTAATGAAGTCCGAAAGCGCCTTCATCGGCATCGTCTTTGTCACACCTGTCTCAGCTGCCATGTCGGCAACACTATCGACAGAGCCGAACCAAACGATATCATCTATGTCGATATCGTCGCCAACAAGGTATTCCTGATTGTTATCTACGTCAATCACTCCGGCAAGTCCTTCGCGGTGCAAGCCGTAGAAGTAAAGGAACGAACTGTCCTGACGGAAACGATAAACGTTACTCGGATAGTTGGCAGGCGAGTCGTTGTTGCCCATCAAAAGGATGACGCCCGAGCCGATGCGTTCCTTGAGCAGCCTTCGCCGCTCGATGTATGTGTTCTTGTCGAATAACATCTCTGTAATTTACGATATACTATTTAATTATTACTTGTTTGGGGTTGACGATGTGAGGCTTTCTGCTGCTTTGCGGATGATGTTGAGTGTGGTCGTGTCACATGCGAAGACGGCATTGAGCCCCTGCTCTTCCTGTGCTGGGTCGCCTACATAATCATCCCAACGCTCCCATCGGGTGTGCTGAGGCTGAGCATAACCGCCCCAAGCCCAGAAACAGCAACCAACCACCTTACCGCCAACGACATCTTGCTTACTGAGCATATCTATCGTGGCGAACATATCCCAATAATAACGGTCTCTGCCTACCGTAGGCGATCCAGGCGTAATGGAATAGTTGTCCCTGGGATAACCGAACTCCTCTATCACGATAGGTTTGTCCAAATCCCATACAGCGTGGTAGCATTCGTTGATGTACTGGTACGTTTTACTGCATGCATTGTCCAGATTATCAATCATGGAAGTAGGTCCGTTGATGTCCTTTGCTGTTTCAAGCGGACCGCTTGCAGGGCCAATCCAATGCCAGTTGTAGGGCCAGATATGGATGCAAATGTAGTCAATCTCGGGGAAGGCATGTATCTTACGGAAGAGGGCGGAATCTTCCTCACACCCCACGATGCCCTCGCTTCCTGTAGTAACAAGATGGTTGTCATCAAGGCTCTTAATGAGCTTTGCCTGCGATTCTATCCAGTTCGCAAAGCAGGCTTTCGTCACAGAGTCACGGGCAAAGGCACGGGGTTCGTTGGCAAGCTCCCAAGCCATGATTGCAGGCGATTCGGTATAAGGCTTGCCTGTGACGGTATTGGTACGAGAGACAATGAAACGGACGTGGCGCTCAGCCATTGCCTTTGCGCTGTCGTTCTGCACGAACTGGCAATGATAACGCTGGGCAACATCCCAATCCGACCAGTCAGGCACAGGTCCACAGCCTGCCCATTCAAGATAAGCCCCGTAGCCTCCGCTCCATTCCCAGGAGTTATTGAGGAAGAGGACTGCCGTCATCTCTCGTTTCTCTAATTCCGAGAGGAGATAATCCAAACCATGTAATATTGTGTCATTATAGACACCGGGCTCTGGTTGCAGGACAGGCACAACGTGGGAAGCCACGGTGTTTGGCCCTTCGCCACCTACCAGGACGCGCACATTGCTGATGCCCACCTCCTTCATCAGGTCGAGTTCCTTGGCGAGACGCTCGCGGTCGCCGCCCTGACCTTCGCTGGCCAGCATGGCACCGAACCAGAAGTTTGCGCCGATGAACTTGTATTCTTCTGCGCCACGATAAAACTTCCCGTCGCGAACTGTTACGAATTTGGAACTATTGTCTGGTTTTTCACTCTGACAGGCATAGAGACCTGCCAAGGCGAGCATAGTGAGGAGGTAAGCGATGCGATTCATTTAGATGATTATTTTACTCTTGTGATAGTTGTCACGGAAAGCAGTTGGCGAACAACCTTTCTTCTTCTTGAAGATGCGGTTGAAGTTACTGATATTGTTGAAGCCACAGCTGTAGCAAATCTCTGCCACGCTGGTATGCGTATCGACAAGCAGTCGGGCAGCATAACCGAGGCGGATGTCGATGATGTAGTCGGAAACAGTCTTGCCTGTACGGGTACGGAAGAAGCGGCTGAAGGCAGCAGGCGTCATGCCGGCAATGTCGGAGAGCGTCTTCAGACGTATCTCACCCTTGAAGTGCTGATCAATATACTCCTCGACGGCACGCACACGGCGGCTTTCGGGTTGGTTCTTCACGTTTGCAAATGACTTGCTGGCCAGCAAATGGTAGTGGTCTTGCAAAGACAGTTCATAGAGAATTTGAAGCAGGGAGAGCATTCTGTAGAAGCCTGG
>JAGCNQ010000160.1 GCA_017645845.1 Bacteroidaceae bacterium | reverse complement strand
TGCTCTCTTCCAGCGCGGCACAAAGATTGCGGCATCCAAAGGACTCATCCTGGTCGATACAAAGTATGAGTTCGGCAAGCGCGACGGGAAGGTCATTCTCATTGACGAAATACACACGCCCGACAGCAGCCGCTACTTCTATGCCGACGGCTATGAGGAAAAGTTTGAGAAAGGCGAGCCACAGAAGCAACTCAGCAAGGAGTTTGTGCGCCAGTGGCTCATCGAGCATAACTTCATGAACCAGCCCGGACAAGTAATGCCCGAGATAACCGATGACTACGCCCAGAGTGTGGCAGACCGCTACATTGAGCTTTACGAACACATCGTGGGCAAGAAGTTCGTGCCTGCCGATAACGAGGGTGACCTCGCCGCCCGCATCGAAAAGAACGTCACAGAGTGGCTGAAAAAGAATTCATAATTAACAATTCATAATTAACCATCCTCTTTGTACAAGCAGGAAACCATCACTCCTTACGGTAAGGGCGGTAAGCAAGAGCAGATACGACGCATGTTCGACAAGATTGCGCCGTCGTACGACCGGCTCAATCATGCATTATCGCTCGGTATCGACCATCGTTGGCGACGCACAGCTGTTGATACCCTTAGCAAATACCAGCCCGAGCAGATACTCGACATCGCGACAGGCACGGGTGACTTCGCCATACTCCTCGCCGAGCGCCTCAAACCGCAGCATATCATTGGTGCGGACATCAGCGAAGGCATGATGGCTGTAGGGCGCGAGAAGGTTCTGAAGGCCGGCCTTCAGAACATCATCTCATTCCAATGGGAGGACTGCACTAAACTCTCTTTCCCCGACGGGACATTCGATGCAGTGACATCGGCCTACGGCGTGCGCAACTTCCACGACCTTGATTCAGGACTGCGAGAGATGCAGCGTGTGCTACGCCCAGGCGGTCATCTGCTCATCGTGGAACTCACTCCCCCACCCCGTTTCCCCATGAAACAGTTGTTCTGGGTCTATGCCCATATCGTGATGCCCATGCTCGGACGCCTCATCAGTCATGATGACAGTGCTTACACCTATCTGCCAGCCTCGATGGAGGCCTTTCCCCAGCCCGAGCAGATGGATGGCATCCTCCGCAGAGCAGGTTTCAGTGAAGTCGAATGGCGACGCTTCACCTTTGGCATCAGCACAATGTACCTTTGTGAAAAGGTGAAAAGGTAAAAAAGTAAAAGAACTCATCTTCAAACGTTTTAATATTTAAACATTTAAGCATTGACTAAATACGGCATAATTGGTTTCCCTTTGGGACACAGCTTCAGCAGAGGCTTTTTCACGGAGAAGTTTGCCCGCGAGGGCATTGATGCGCAGTACCTCAACTTCGAGATTCCCGATGCAAAGATGCTCCTCGATGTGCTGCGCGACAATCCCGAACTGCGCGGCTTGAACGTCACACTGCCCCACAAACAGGCGGTCATTTCCCTGCTTGACGAACTGAGCGACGAGGCCCACGAGATTGGAGCAGTCAACGTCATCAAGGTTGAACATTTGGATAACGGTCAAGAGGCAAGAAGCGACAATCAACAGTCCATTGTCAAATTGAAGGGTTTTAACAGCGACATTATCGGATTTACAGAAAGCATCAAGCTGCTCCTTCAGCCACATCACACACATGCCCTTATCCTCGGTACAGGTGGTGCCAGTCGTGCCATTCGTGTTGGTCTCAGCCGCCTGGGTATTGAGTGGACTTACGTCACCCGTTCACCTCGCGAAGGAATGTTTGCTTACCCCGACCTCACGTCCGAAGTGATGGAGAAATATACCGTCATTGTCAATTGCAGTCCTGTCGGGATGTTCCCCAAAGTGGATGAAGCCCCTAACATCCCTTATGAACTCCTAACGCCGAAACACCTGCTCTTCGACCTCGTCTATAATCCTGAGGACACGCTCTTCATGCAGAAGGGCAGGGAGCGCGGCGCCACAGTGAAGAACGGACTGGAGATGCTGCACTTGCAAGCTGTCGCCAGCTGGCGCTTCTGGCAGCAAGGGGACTGACTCCGCAAATTTAATGCAAGAAACGTACGACTATTCAAAAAAAGTAGTACCTTTGCAGAAGAATTGAAATCGCACGCAAATGAAACAAGCCATCATCACCATTCTGCTCACTCTCGTCACAATGGCGGGGCATGGACAAAAAATAAAGAGAATACCGGCCACGACTGAGGACTTCATGGAGCACATGGCTATGTATGGCTACGAAGTTTTTACCTACGACATTTCCTCGTTGCGTGATTCTGCCTCGAACTTTACCGTTGTTATCCGCGAGTATGACCAGCATAGGATGGTTGACGAGAACAAACTGCACGACTTTAGGATACGTACCATGATTTCGGACTTCAACGAGCAGGATCAGAAAGAAATCTATGCTGAGAAAGATGCCGATGATTTGGAACGTGGTATTTATCGCCTCTCCAAGATTCTCTCCATCGGTTTCTCCCCCGTCCAATCGGACTCTATCGAAACCATCACTTTACGGGCCTCACGCAATGATGCCTCGCCTTGGAGACTGATGTTGAAACCGATTCCTGGCGCACCGAAAAAGATTTATCGATACGAAAAAGTAGCATACCAACCTGGAACTTTCCGCCTTGAAACGTTCATTCCACTCGCTTTATACGGTTCATTCTGGTGGGATCCCCAGATGAGGGGATTGCGTTTCTGTGGTGAAACGGAACTGACGGAAAAGAAGGCGGGAACCAGCAACTTTTTCAAATTCTCACCCCATTACTATATCATCGGTGCGATATTCCACAAATAATGCTCAGAACGGATAACCGATGGCGAAGTGATAGCCGAGGGACTTGCCGAATTTGGGCATGTTGTAATAACCCCGCTTGCCTGTGTCGTAAGGTGCATGGATGCCGATGCCGAGGTCGAAGCGGATGAC
>JAGCNQ010000021.1 GCA_017645845.1 Bacteroidaceae bacterium | reverse complement strand
TTATATATAATATAAAATTTTATTTTGACTTTTGTACAGCTCTATTTTCAACTGTAGCAACTGTAGCACTGTAGCGCTAGTGAAAATAAATATCAGTGAGCATCTCGCCAACATATTCAATGACAACGAGTTGGACGAGGATTCGATTGTTCGTAATTCCTGTACAACAGCCTTTTATGGCAAAACAGGATTCTATCTTAACCCTGCCATAGGTTGAATGATTCTCTCTTAACCCTTGTTTTTGTTGAATATCCATACTGAAAAGGTTGACATCTTTTCCTAATAACGTTGACACTTTTCCTGGAATTGTTGACAACTTTCCTGATTCGGTTGACATTTTCCTGAAATCGTGATTTCGTTGCACATTATTCAGTATGACGAAAAAAAAATAATTTTTTTTGGGGGATTTATTCGTAGACCGCAAATAATTTTTCGTACCTTTGTAGGCAGAAAGCTAACAACCTATAAACTCAAGCGCTATGAAACCAAGAAACATTTTAGCCCTCCTGCTGCTATTGGTGGCGGGCTTGCAGTCAATTAAGGCACAGGAAGCCTACACAGTATTTACCGAGGCCGACAGTACGCTGACGTTCTACTACGACACAGAGCGAGACTCCCGCCCGGGCACAGCCTATCTGGTTACGAATGAATTTCCTCCCCGTTGGAATAGTGTCAGAGGGAAAATCTCCAAGGTGGTGTTCGATCCATCATTCGCCGATGCTCGCCCCACTACCACAAACTGTTGGTTTAGGATGAAAAAACTTAAATCCATCACGGGAATCTCATACTTGAACACTAGCGAGGTGACTAGCATGAGAGAAATGTTTCATGAATGTAACGCCTTGACAAGTCTCGACGTAAGTGGTTTCAATACGGCAAAAGTGACGACTATGAGTAGTATGTTTTCTGATTGTACTGTCTTAACCAGTCTTGACGTGAGCAACTTCAACACGGCCAATGTGACAAGTATGGCTTATATGTTTAATTGTTGCCGCGGCTTGACCAGTCTCGACGTGAGCAACTTCAACACGGCCAATGTGACAAGCATGAGCTACATGTTTCGTATTTGTAGTAAGTTGACCAGTCTTGACGTGAGCCATTTCAACACGGAAAATGTGACCAACATGTATAATATGTTTTATGGATGTACCGGCTTGACCAGTCTTGACGTGAGCCATTTCGACACGAAAAATGTGACGAATATGTCTGAGATGTTTTCTGCTTGTAGCAGCTTGACTAGTCTTGATGTCAGCAATTTCAACACGGCCAATGTGACGAGCATGATTAGGATGTTTGAACGCTGCGATGACTTGATTAGTCTTGACTTGAGTAGTTTCAACACGGAGAATGTGACGCACATGAGTGAAATGTTTAATACCTGTGCTTCCTTAAGGAGGATATATGTGGGCAGCGAATGGAGTACGGCAAGCGTCAACAGTTCGTCAGATATGTTTCTCGGTTGCAAGTCCCTCGTTGGCGAGAAGGGAACGACTTATGACGAGAATCATTTGGATGCTAGCTATGCACATCTTGACGATGGGGCAGAGAACCCGGGATATCTGTCCACAGTAGGAACTCCTCTGCCCCTTGAAGCATACACCGTGTTCACCGAGGCAGACAGTACGCTGACGTTCTACTATGACAACCAATACACCTCCCGCCAAGGCATCCTCTATGATTTGAATATGGGAAATGAGTACCCCGATTGGTACAAAGATAGGAACAATTCTAAAGTCTTCACGGTGGTGTTTGACCCGTCGTTCGCCGATGCCCGACCTACTTCTACTTATAGTTGGTTTGGTGAAATGCATAATCTTACATCCATCACCGGCCTTTCTTACTTGAACACCAGCGAGGTGACAACCATGGTGATGATGTTTTATAAGTGCTACTGCTTATTCAGTCTCGACGTGAGCCACTTCAATACAGCCAATGTGACAGACATAGCTGCTATGTTTTATGAATGCTCACACCTGTTCAAACTTGATGTGCGCAACTTCAATACAGCCAATGTGACAAACATGAGTTGGATGTTTTATAATTGTCACAGCTTGACCATTCTTGACTTGAGCAACTTCAACACGGAGAACGTGACGAATATGAGTTACATGTTTTCCTATTGCACTGATTTGGGTTATCTTGTCGTGAGCAGTTTCAACACAGAAAAGGTAACGGACATGAGTTATATGTTTTATGGATGCACAGAACTGATTGAGCTTATCGGGGTGAACTTTAACACGGAGAACGTGACGGATATGAGATCTATGTTTCGTGGTTGCAGCAAAATGACCTATCTTGACCTCAGCAACTTCAATACGCAGAATGTGAAATACATGAATCACATGTTTTCTTCCTGCAACGGCTTGAACTGTCTTGATGTGAGCGACTTCAACACAGAGAACGTGACGGACATGAGCAATATGTTTTATAATTGTCCTTATTTGACCAGTCTTGATGTGAGCAGTTTCAACACGGAGAATGTGACCGACATGAGCAATATGTTTGGCAATTGCAATTCCTTGGAGAGAATCTATGTGGGCAGCGGATGGAGCACGGCAAGCGTCACTGAATCAACAGATATGTTTTTAGGCAGCAGGATACTCGCTGGCGAGAAAGGGACATGGTATAATGTCAGTCATGTGGATGCCAGTTATGCCCATCTCGATGGCGGCACAAATAACCCAGGGTATCTCTCCACGAAACTATTCGACTTCATGGTTGGCGGTATCTATTACAGATATGGATTCGATGTTGTTTTGGGAAATGCAGGTCCAGGAAGCGACTATGTGGAAGTGTCCTTCAGGGATATGGCTTACGATACTTACACCGCAGTTGCCTACAGCATTCCCGAGACGGTGACCCACAAAGGCAAGACATATACAGTCACGGGCATCGGCGCCTCTGCCTTTAAACAATGTCGCGACCTGAGGTGGATCTACCTGCCGAGTACGCTACGGGTAATTAGGGAAAGCGCCTTTGCTGGCGACGAAAACTTAGAGTTGATTTACTGCTATGCGATGACACCGCCAACGATTACTCTTGACGATGCGTTCGAGGGTTATACTACGGACGCAGCCAAACTGTATATCCACGGCTCGGCATTCGATGCCTACAAAACCGCACAGTGGTGGTCTTACTTCTGCGAACTCAGGAACATCGACGGCTATGACTTCGTGGAGAACGGCATCTATTATCAAATTCAGCCCGACGGCCGCAGCGTCTATGTGAGCAACGCCTACAATTACAAGACCAATAAATACGACTTCAACTACAGCGGCGGGGAATACTATATCCCCGAGACAGTGACGCACAACGGTACAACCTACACCGTAACCGGCGTTGCGGCACAGGCTTTCTGGAACAACAGTAGCCTGGTAAACATCGCGTTGCCCAAGACAATCCAAGCCATCGAAGCATGCGCCTTCAACTGCTCATCGCTTGAAATGGTTGTATGCCATGCGACGACGCCACCCGTGCTTTCCGCCTTTGCCATCGACGAGGAGAATTTCAACGGTTGCTTCTTTGTTCCAAGAATGGCATATGGCTCCTATGAAGACGCCGACGTCTGGCACGACCTGAGCTGCATTGATATGTTGCCTTACGATTTCGAGGTGGACGGCCTCTACTATTATTCTGGGACCGAAGGAGAAGTCAACTTGACAGTGAAGGATGACTTTTTCAACAGTGACAATTATGTGGGAGCCATCGACATTCCCGAGACTGTCACATATCAGGGCACGACCTATACTGTCGTCGCCATTGAAAACACCTTCTATGGCAGTGTGAATCTGACAGAAGTGACCATTCCCGCTACGGTTACGTCAATCGGGAACAACGCTTTCTATGGTTGCACAAGCCTCGCTACCGTTACCTGCAATGCTACGACACCGCCCTCGCTCGATAAAGGAGCCTTCAACTCGAGCCACTATCAGAACGTGATTGTCTATGTTCCCTACGGCTGTCACGATGCCTATATGTACGCTCCCGTCTGGAAGAACTTCTACGGCATCTTCGAGCAGCCAGACGGACTTGACGAAATACCCGAGACCATTGAGAACGGCAATATTTATAACCTCGCAGGCCAGCGCCTCCAGAAGATGCAGAAGGGCATCAACATCGTTGGTGAGAGAAAGGTACTCGTTAAATAAGAAATGTAGAAAATAAGAAGAAAAGCCCTGCTAACTCATCGGTCAGCGGGGCTTTGCTGTATCATGTAGACGCTGAAACAAGGGGGGTAACGAAACGTGACACCCTTTCCAACTACAAGACTCTGACAATAAAACCACCGTCGCTCGAAAATACTCAAATAAATTTGGTATTTTGCTCGCTTATTCGTAACTTTGTACCCGGAATTGAAACAAAACCATATCCTAAAACCAATAACTATATGAAACAAATTCTTTCCGTGCTGGTGCTGGGATGCACCATTTCACTTCAGTCCTTCGCACAGGACATCTTTGTAGAGAATGCAAAATTCCATGCTGGCGATGATGCTGCGTGGGCTGGCGTAAACGTTGACGAGAGCAGTTGGCGCCAGATAAGCAACACAACGACCTGGACGGCTCAGGGTGTCAAAATCGAGAACGGCTTTGGCTGGTACCGCTACCATGTGACCATCCCCAAAAGCCTGCTGGAGAAATCCGACCTCAAAGAGACCGTCGATTTCAACATGGGTAAGATAGATGATGCCGACGAGGTGTACCTGAACGGCAAACTGATAGGCAAGACAGGCCGTTTCCCTGCCGATGAAAAGGGCTATCTCGGGCAGTGGAACGCCCCGCGTATTTACAGAGTGAAGGCTAACAGCAGCCTGATCAAGTGGGATGCCGACAACGTACTGGCTGTTAGGGTATATAACGCTGGCGACCCGGGCGGTATGTTCAACGGACCTGTATGTGTACGCGTTCCTAATACCATCGATAACCTGAGTATCAAGGTTTCGGAAGGAACGGGGACATGTGTCTGCTCGCTCAACAGCAAGATGAACGCTACCAAGAGCGGTGTCTTCGCCGTTAAGGTTCAAGACCCTGAGACTGGCAATGTGCTGAGCGAGAAGTCGATGAAGGTTTCTGTCAACGATAAGAAGGACCGTGCCGTCAGCGTGCCTTACGACAATCACAAGATGGTTCGCATCATCGCTTCCTTCACGGAGGACAAGACAGGCCTGAGCACCACTACAACGTACATCCCCAAGTACATCCTCACGCCTGCCGCTCCTGCTGAGCCTCGTTTCAACACAACACCTCTCTACGGCGTAAGACCCGGCTCGCCCATCCACTTCCGCTTTGGCGTGAGCGGCGAGAAGCCCATGAAGTTCTCTTCTGCCGACCTGCCCAAAGGCCTCGCTCTGAATCCCGACAATGGTGCTCTCAGCGGCTCGCTCGAAAAGCCCGGCTCCTATACCTTCACCGTAAAAGCCAAGAATGCTAAAGGCGAGCAGACACAGAAGTTCACCATCCGCTGTGGCAGCAAGATTGCCCTCACACCTCCTATGGGATGGAACAGCTGGAACTGCTGGGGCCTGAGCGTCACACAGGACAAGGTGGTGAGCAGCGCCAAGGCACTCATCGAGAAGGGTCTGGCCGACTACGGCTATTGTTACATGAACATCGACGACGGATGGGAAGCAAAGGCACGTAACGCAGACGGCACTATCGCTGTGAACGAGAAGTTCCCCAGCATGAAACAACTGGGCGACTGGTTGCACTCCGAGGGCCTGAAGTTCGGTATCTATTCTTCACCCGGCGACCTGACTTGCGGCGGCTATCTGGGCAGTATCGACCACGAGCTGCAGGATGCCGAAAGCTATAACAGCTGGGGCATCGACTACCTGAAGTACGACTGGTGCGGTTACGGCCGTAAGCACAGGACAGAGCCTGATAACCAGACGGTGGCCAGCTACGTGCGTCCCTACCTGCTGATGGAGCGCTGCCTGCGTCAGCAACCTCGCGATATTTTCTACAGCCTCTGCCAGTATGGTATGGCTGAAGTATGGAAGTGGGGTCATGCCGTTGATGCCAACTCCTGGCGTACAACGGGCGATATCACCGATACCTGGGAGAGCCTCTATGAGATTGGTTTCACCCTTCAGCCCGACCTCTATCCCTACGCTCAGCCTGGACATTGGAACGACCCCGACATGCTGATTGTCGGCAAGGTGGGTTGGAGCAACAACCTGCGCGACAGCCGTCTGACTCCCGACGAGCAATACACCCACATCAGCCTGTGGACGCTGCTTGCCAGCAATATGCTCATCGGTTGCGACATCGCCCAGATGGACGAGTTTACGGTAAGCTTGCTCTGCAACCACGAAGTGAATGCCGTCAACCAGGATATCTTGGGCAAGCAGGCACAGCGTGTGGTGCTGGATGGTAGCATTCAGATATGGAGCCGTCCCCTGAGCGATGGCTCGCATGCTGTAGGTATCTTCAATGTCGGTAAGACCGACGAACGGGTTGATTTCAAGAAGTACTTCAAGGAGATGGGTATTGGCAGCCTGAAGAGCGTTCGCGACCTCTGGCGCCAGCAGGACCTCAGCACTTCCAATGTGGAGTACTTCATTCCTATTCATGGTGTCAAGTACCTGAAGGTAGTATATTAATACATCTCTCTTCCCCCTTTTTCGGCTGATAAGAAAAAAAAGAACGCTGATAGAAGTGCGATTTGAAGAAAAGTTTGTATCTTTGCGGCGTTTTTCACCCTCGAAGGGGAACTTTGAGACATAGTTTTGCCTGATAGGCTCGCGGACTGCTCCTGTAGTTCAATGGATAGAACAACGGTTTCCTAAACCGTCGATCCGGGTTCGATTCCCGGCGGGAGTACGATGGGCTAAATCAGGAGAAAAAGAGCGAATCATCTTTATTGATGTTCCGCTCTTTCTCTTTTATTTGAAACTTTTGTAAGTTTTTGTGTGCAGTTCCATCAACGCGTCTCAGAGCTAAAGCATAGTAAAGCAAGGAAAGTCAGAGAAGCATTTAGCAAAAGGAGTTCATAGCTGAAATGGTAGTTCCATAATACAGGGGCGAGACAGTCTAGAAGCACACATACAATTGAAGATACAATCGCAATGTAGGGAACGACTTTGTCTATTACCCGCCTGCGAGTGAAAAGTCCAAAACAGAAAAGACCCAAGAGAGGACCATATGTGTAACCTGCCAAGCGGTAAATGGTATCGATAATGGTTCCGCTACCTGATATGTAGAAGACGGTAATGCAGAGAGCAAAGGCCAGAGCTACAGTTGCATGCACCCGATGACGAATGAATAATGCTTTCTGGGGATTGAAATCTTCACGTTCCACACGAAGGATATCTACACAAATACTAGTGGTCAGAGAAGTCATTGCGCTGTCGGCACTGGAGAGTGCTGCTGCCGTGATACCAATAGTGAATGGAAATACAACAAGCGTACCTAATGCACCACTACGGACAAGCATTGGGAGTAAGCGGTCTCCGGCATCAGGAACGGCAATACCTTCTTGCATAGCAAAGGTATAAAGCAGAACACCTATGACGAGGAAAAGCATATTGACAGGCAGGATACACACCCCGTAAAGACACATATTCTTCTGCGCATTTCGCAGGGATGTGCATGTGAGGTTCTTCTGCATCATATCCTGGTCCAATCCATTCATTACAATAGTGATGAACATACCATTAATGAACTGCCTCAGGAAGAACTGCGTATTTGAAACATCCCAGCAGAACATCTGCCCCATCGGACTTTGAGCGATAGTTTCTGCAATACCCGAAGGTGAAAGGTTCAACTTTGCCGACACCATCCAAATAATGCAAAATGTACTGACAAGCAAACAGAGTGTTTGTAGAGCATCAGTACGGACAATGTTCTCAATGCCACCACGCCGTGTATATAAGAATATTGTCAACAATACGACACCTACAGTAAACCAGAATGGTAGTCCAAGCGGACTGACTGCCATTTCGTGTAATACTACGCAGGTCAAATACAGACGGGCAGCTGCACCGGTAAGTTTGCTAAGCAGGAAAAAGCATGCCCCTGTAAGGTGGCTCCGCCGTCCGAAACGTTGAGCAAGATAACTATATATGCTGGTGAGACGAAGACGATAGTATAAAGGAAGCAGCAGGAACGCAATGACAACATAGCCGGCAAGAAAGCCCAAGCACATCTGGAAATAGGTCATATTACTCGTTTTAACCCAACCCGGTACACTAACGAGACTCACTCCGCTTATGCTCGCTCCAATCATACCAAAAGCCACCAGGAGCCAAGGCGATTTCCTGCCAGCACGGAAGAACGCATTGTTGTCGCCTTTCGACTTCACAAACTTAGTGAAAAGGATTAATAGGATTATATAAAACGCAAGAGCTGCAAATACAAGGTTATTAACCATATTATATTATTCGTTGATTCGTGTTTTTACCCTGCAAAGGTATGAATAAAAATTGAAATTGTCTCTATGTTTTATGTTTCTACAAAGGTGCGTTCAAAAAATATACTAGGAAAGTGACTAATTTGGGTGATTTTTTGATTGTTTTTGCGGAATTATGCAATTTGCTTTCAAAAAAAAGTGTAATTTTGTGTCGAAAATAACAATAACTCTACAATGAAAAGTCTTAAGAAATGTATTGGGGCAACGCTGGTGATGCTTAGTATGGCTGCACCTGAGGTATTTGCCCAATGTATGGTAAACACATTTGACGACGTAAGGCCGGGAAGGAGAAAATCGGCCAGCGAATTCCGTCAGCAAGAGGGACAGGACTTCCCTATAGACACAATCCAGTATGCAGGACCGGAAGCTGTTAACTTCGTGCTGCTGGGCGACGGATACACGGCCACAGAACAGAGGAAGTTCTTGTCGTCCGCCAAGAAGGTTTATAATGCCCTGTTCCAGAAAATCCCTATGAACAAATACAAAAAATGGTTCAACCTGTATGCTATAGAGGTGATTTCGAACGAGTCGGGCATCTCTCATCCAGGAGTGTTGAAGAATGGCGTATATGTATGTCCCGAAGGCTCCTCGATGCCCATCATGACCGTCGATACTTATTTCGGCATCCACTTCGATTCGTATAACATACATCGGTTACCCTGCCCCGATAACTCGACAAAGATTTACAATCTGCTGAATGCGCTCATGCCCGATTATCAGATGGTGGGCATTCTGTGCAATACCTCGGAATACGGAGGCGCTGGAGGCTCTTACTTGACATGTACTATGCATAGTAGTGCAACGGAAATCTTTATACATGAATTCGGACATACCTTTGCATCTTTGGCCGACGAATACTTTGCCGGCGACGGCTACTTGGGCGAATATCCCAACCAGACAACCAACAATAATTCCCGTACCATAAAGTGGAAGCACTGGTGGGGAGACAGCGGCGTGGGAGCCTTCCCAATAGGCGGCTCGACCAAGGGTAACGGATATTATAAGCCTGTGGATGGAACCTGCGAGATGGAGTATCTGAATAAGCAATTCTGTCCCGTCTGCCGCGAAACCATCATAGAAGAGTTGCACAATCGCGTGAAAGTAATTGCCGAGTATGAGCCTACCGCCAAGACCGTCACTATGGATGACGAGAAACTAAAATTCATCATTACCCGTTACTACAAAGGATTGTCACCGAACAAAGTGGCATTTGAATGGAGCATCGACGGTAAAGTGCTGGAAGAAGAGACGAAAGACTCGCTTATATTACGGTACGATGTCTTTGACCTTGAAACGGTAACACCACACACTGTTCGGGTAAGGGCAAACGAAGTAAACCCGCTCGTGAAAGACCCCAAACATGCCAGCAAACACACAAGTAGCATGACGTGGAGAGTGCTGTTGGGGGAGGTTGTGGGCGTAGAATCCTTCACGTATGATGACCTTAGCGTGGAGTCCGCAAGTGGTGGATTGCTACTTAAATCAAAGAAACCGCATGCCCTTTCCGTATATAACTTGAAGGGCCAGCGTCTGGCTCACGTGAACGTGTGCGGAACGGAAATGATTAAACTGCCTGCCGGTATCTACATCGTGGATGGTAAGAAGATGCTGGTTGACAGATAAAGTAGAGTGCAAAGACAAAGTGCGGCAACAAAGTGGCAGTCACTCGGATAAAATGAGTGGCTGCTACTTTTGTTATGGTTGGGTTGTACCTAAAGGCACTCTCGCTTGAAAAAATTCAAATAAATTTGGCTTTTTACTCGCTTATTCGTACCTTTGCAAAAGAAATATAGAAAAATTATTATGAAAAAGACATTACTTCTCATTGCCGGGCTCTTTTGCGTGGCTTTCATTGCACTGGCTCAGCAGCGACGCCCCATTGACTCAAGGCATCCGCTGTGGATGATTCACATCGATGTGTGGAATACAGCAGACCCGCAGAAAATAATAAACCTGGTTCCGGAGGACATCCGTCCCTACGTGTGTATGAACCTGAGCCTTTCGTGCCAATACGACAAGGAGAAGAATGTGTACAAGATGCCGCAGAATGCTGTACGCACCTACAAGTCATGGGCCTCGGTGTGTCAGCTCAACGGATTGTGGTTCACTTGTCAGCCGGCATCAGGAGGACGCACACACCTTCAGACCACCGACTTGGAGACGTTTGAATATTTCTTCAAGCGTTACCCAAATTTCCTGGGCTGGAACTATGCAGAGCAATTCTGGGGCTTTGATGAAGACGACATGGGCTCCGCCAAGCAGACAGATCAGATAGCATTGTTTGCCGAACTGGTGAAGATGTCTCACAAGTACGGAGGTTTCCTCACTATATCGTTTTGCGGCAATATTTGGAGCCACGGACTCAATCCTATGGGCATGTTGAAGCGGAACAGCGCCCTGCTTGAGGCCTGCAAGCAATACCCCGAAGCCATTCTTTGGCTATACAAATACACCACTTCGAGCTGCTTCTACAACAATGAGAGTGTCACCTTCGGTCCCTTCATATCGGGTTTGACCAAGAATTATGGTGTACGTTACGACAACTGCGGATGGAATGGCGCACTCTCAGAATTGCTGGGTGAGAATCATAACGGGAAATACCCCGTTGCAGCAGGAATCGGTACGGTGATGGAGCAGACGGGCATGAACGGAGGTGCTGTGTGGGATGGTCCGGAATTGATATGGACGGAGGACTTCAAGGAGACAGAGAAGACGGTAGTCGATGGATATACATGCCGCAATTGGGACACGTTCGAAGGTTTCCGTGGAGCATGGATTGACATGTTCCGCAAAATCATTGACGGCACTCTGTACATTCCTACACGTCAGGAAGTAGTGGATAAGACAAAAATAGTCCTTGTAGCCGACAAAACATCTGGCAGCGACGAAGAGAAATATGCTACATGGGGCAACCTTTACGACGGGCTGTACAAACAGAATGACCCCTTCAACAAGGGCAACGGACAATGGATGAACAACTGTTGCTATTTCAAGAAGACAGGACGTTACGGTGCTATACCTATGGTGACAGGCTTGTACGACGAGGTGGCAGAATCCATTCCCCTTAAGGTGAAGCGCTCCAACTACAGTTCCCGTTGGAGCGCCCAGACGAGAAAGGTGAACGACTTTAATACACGATATCCTGAGCTGTCAAAGGGCGACCTCTACGTAAACCGCTTCAAGAACCAACTCGTAACCTACATGCCCTACAGCTATATGAACAAGAAAAAAACAGCAACAGGCGAGATACCACTGCAGTATAACACCTGTGACAGTCTGAAACTGACCCTTGGAATGTTGGGTAGTGCTCTGGTGCGTGAATATAGTGACCATATCGATTTTTATCTGAACAACTTCCGCTCTGACACTACCACGCTGGTCACAGAGACCATCATCGTGACAGGTGCAAAGATCGAGCCGACCTATACTTTGATCAGGCGTCAATTGGCCAAAGGCAGTGTCACTGCTAATTGGAATGCCGAAACTGGTACCTATACGTTAGCTGTGGAGCACATGGGGCCCCTGGACATAACCGTCAACTGTGAAGGCGATGCCACAGAACGCAGTACCGACACAGCCAATCAAGCCGTACTCACTACGGACCTGCCGATTCAGCCTGCCCCATACCACGGTGAAGTCATCATCGAGGCCGAGGACATGGACTACAAGAACATCAAGAGTTGTGTGACCAATCCATACTATTCATACCCCAACCTGCGCGGACATTCTGGTAACGGGTTCGTGGACATGGGAACTAACAAAAGCGCTACCTTGCGCTATCAACTCACCGTCAGCGAGGGTGGAGATTATCGTATTAGCGTGCGCTATACATGTACCTCGACGAGCGGCAAGATGCGTGCCGTTGTCAGCGGTAAGGCAACACTTTTAGATATGGAAAAGACAGCGGATAACGAGTGGCGCAAGGTGACGTTTGATGCTACATTGAAGTCCGGCAAAAACAACTTTATGCTGACCAATATCGGCACATTGCCTGCCTACATCGACCAGATTATCTACTCACCTGCCGATGTAGAAGACGAACGATACCTCATCTCTATTCGTGAGGCGGACCATGGCTCGGTCAAGGTAATATCACCTCTTTCGGAAGGAATAGGAGAGACTGATGCTGCCGAGGGTGACACTATCACGCTGAGCATCACTGCCGACGAAGGTTACAAGTTGGAGGAACTGCGTGTGGTGAACGGCGTCAACTTCACAATGGGCACATCCATCCAACTCTCAACATCCTTACAAGCATCCGGAAACTCTCAACTTTCAACTCTTACCTTCGTTATGCCCGATGATTTGGTGACCTTACAGCCTGTCTTCAGCAAGGTTAACGAAGTGGCTCCCACATATCAGCTTGACTTCAGTAGTACCGCCGGAGGTACTCTGCCCCCAGGCTGGCGCTGTATACAAGATGGCGGTACAGTACACGAATACCCCGAAACCTATGGTCAGGGTGCCCGCACTTTTACGGGCTTCACCGGCTATCAGGGTAAGGCTCTCTACTGGCGTAACGACTGCGCTGAGTATGGACGTCAAGATGCATTTCCACTGATGTTGGCTGCAGGCAGCTACGAGCTATCCTTCGCTACCGCTGCATGGAAGGAAGCACCGCAGTACAGGGTGAAAATCCTAAGCACCGACGACACTGTCATTGCTGAGTCCGATGTATATACAGCTACACCCAATGCCAGTGGAAGCACATCGGCCAATCTTACCTCAGCACAAGCTGCCGAACTGTCCTTTACCATCAGCGAGGCCGGCAATTACATCATCCGGTTCGAAGATGCCACCAATGCGGGAGGCCTTCACGAATTTCTGCTCCTAGATTGTGTCATAACCTCCACATCAATACCTGATGCCATCCGTATCGTCAATGCTGATGGCGCGGAATCGACCATCATCTACGGGATTGGTGGTGAACAACGTCATACGTTGCAACGAGGTCTTAATGTCATTCGAACGGCCGATGGTAAATCAAAGAAAGTGATGGTAAGATAAAAATGCTTTCGTATTAAAGTACCTTATGAAAAAGATAATCTATCTCATATTTGCGCTTCTTATGCCGATTAGCACGGCTATGGCACAGCGCCACACGGATCGTCTCGACCGTGGTCTCGTCGCAGTACCTTCCGATGGAGGCAACTTCGTCAGTTGGAAAATTTTCGGTGAGGAATACTACAATACTACCTACAACCTTTACGCCAACGGCACCCTTCTCAAGGGCGAACTCAAGGTTGGATGTTTTAACCACAGCGGAGGCAACGCTTCTACCAAATATCAGGTAGCTGCTGTTGTGAACGGTGTTGAGCAAGAAAAATGTGCTGCAGTCAAGCGCTGGGAGAACGGCTACATGGACATTCCTGTAGATACAGTCATGGATCGCGACGGGCAGATAGTGACATCGGAGTACATCCTCAACGACATCTCGTTGGGCGACGTTACCGGCAATGGTATTTCAGAGTTCATCGTGAAGCGAAATTATACGGGAGACATCCTCAATTCTTCCAACAAAACACGCTTCCACCACTATGAGTGCTACACCATCAACGGCGAACGCCTCTGGTGGATTGACCTCGGACCAAATCTCATGTCTGGCCCTGATGAGCAGTGGGACCTCATTGCTTACGACTGGGACGAGGACGGCAAGGCCGAATGTGTCATGCGCGGTGCCGACAATATGATTATCCACACTGCAACAGGGCTCGACATCCAAATTGGCGACATGAGCTACTACGCCCCACGTGACGAATATACCCATCAAGGTGCCGAATACCTGCTCTACCTGAATGGTGAGACAGGTGAGCCCTTCGACCTTGAGACAAAATCAACTTTCAACCGCCCCTTAACAGCGCGCCTTGGTGCTAAAGCATCCGGAAACTCTCAACCTTCAATTGTTAATTATACACCTATGGCCTATCCCTTGCCTCGCTTTGAGCAAGGCGAGAGCGACTATAGTGTTGTTTGGGGTTCCAACGACACGGGTCACCGTTCTGCCAAGCACTATCTCGGTGCACCCGTACTCGATGGTAAGCATGCTAGCATCTTTCTCGGTCGCGGTTGTTACACTCGCCACAAGATGTGTGCCCTCGATGTCAACCCCGTGACGCACGAACTTACACAGCGCTGGCGCTGGAACTGTTATGATAGTAGCCCTTGGTTTGGCAATGGTTTCCATAATTTTTCCATCGGTGATGTGGATTGGGATGGACGTGATGAGATTATCTTCGGATCTATGATTATCGACGACAATGGCAAGGGACTCTGTACTACAGGACTTGGGCACGGCGACGCACAGCATTGCACCGATCTTGATCCCTATCGTCACGGTAGCGAGCAGTTCACCTGCAATGAGACTTCGCCTGCGTGTACATATTTTAATGCCTCCACAGGTAAGTTCTACTATCGCCTGCAGTCGGGTTCCGACGATGGTCGTGCGTTGGCAGGCAATTTCTCTAACTCCTTCCCTGGCTCTATAGGACGTACCACGCAGACGGGCGTCGTCTCTCTAACTGCAGACAAAGTAATCACTAATGGTGCTCCTTCCACAGAAGACCGCAACGATGCTCTGTTCTGGAGCCATCTCAACCAACGCATCTATTGGGATGGAGACCTTTGCGACGAAGTCATGGACAGCCCAGGTAGTGAAGCCCGCGATGCTGCCATCTATAAGCCTGCTGGTGGCCGACTTCTGACTACCAGCGGATGTAGTACCAACAACAGTTCTAAGAATAACCCCTGTGCTATCGCCGACATTTTTGGCGATTGGCGTGAAGAGCTGGTAATGCGGACCAGTGACAACACAAACATTCGTATCTATACCACAACTGTACCTACGACATACCGCATCTATACCCTCTGGCACGACCACCAGTATCGCAACGCTATTGTTTGGCAGTGTGTGGGATATAACCAGCCGCCTCACAAGAGCTATTTCCTTGGAGAGATGGAGGGTATTACTGTGGCCCCACCACCATACACCAACAGCGACCGTTCGCTGATTAGCTCAAGTATCACTGATGCTAACGACGGACAAATAGTACTCATCTATGACACTCAGGATCAGACCATCAACGTTGCCGATGGAGCAGCACCTGCAGTGGCTATTTTCAACGTTCCCACATGGGTGCAGGGTACAAATAGTAACATCGTCAATGGTGTCGCAAAGGTTGAAACTGTAACCTATACCTGCACCGTCACTGGCGGCGCCTTCGGGGCAACAACACGCATTGTTAAGCAGGGTGATGGCATTCTCAACCTCCCTGCTGTGGAGCAGCCCACAACAGCACCTACTGACATCTGGGCTGGCACGCTCAACTTCTCCGGAAAGCTCCTCTATAGCTCACTATGGCTCAACCGCTTCGCTGAACTTAACTCTGACGGCGGTGAGTTCCGTCGCATCAAAGCTGACTATGCTGCCATTATCCGTCCGGGCGGTGCCGACAATTGTGGCATCATTAAGACCGACTCGCTCATGCTGGGCTTCGGCTCACGCACCATGTTCGATATCTATGCTGATGGAACGGCATCCGACAAAATCACTACGCGCGTTTTGAGCATCGAGACAAAGCTCACGGGTAACTGGCTCACCTATGGACCAAAATATCTGGCTCCTGTCATTGAGGTCATCAATCACGGAGAGGAAATAGCAGATGGCTCGTACCTGCTCTTCGATGGCGTAGAGACGCTCAAAGGAAAACTCACTGACATCATTATCGAAGGCATCGGGACAAGCAAGAAATATTCGCTCTCACAAGATGGTGAGAAGATATATCTCGTTGTGGGTGCCGTTCGTGACGCTTCCGACATAATTTGGACAGGTGCTACAAGTTCTGAATGGCAGTTTGGTGGCGAGGAAAACTTCCGCCTTACCTCCGACACTGATGGCACACCAGTGAACTTTATTACAGGTGACGTGGTGCGTTTTACTGACGAGGCAACGAAGGTCACAGTTAACCTAAAAGGCGAAATCGAGGCTGACAGCGTTATTGTCGATGCCACGAAAAACTATACCTTCAAAGGTATAGGGGCAATTATTGCCGGCACGACGCTTGTCAAGCGCGGAACGGGTACCCTCACTATCCAAACTGACAATAGCTATATAGGTGGCACACGCATCAGCGGAGGAAAACTCTCAGTGACTTCCATAGCCAACGAGAATCAGGCAAGCGGCAACCTCGGAGGTGTCACTACAGCTCCTAATAAATTTGTCATCGAGAATGGTGCCATCCTTTCTACTAGTGGTGCTGTTACACAGGGCTCTCCCATGCAGATAGCAGGCACCTATGGCGGCATCATCGACAATGCTGGCGACTTTATTGTTAACAAGGCAATTTCTGGCACGACGCTTGTCAAGCGTGGGTCAGGATGGATGAAAATGAACACTCCCAGTTCGCTCCAGCGTCTTGTCATTGAGGGTGGCACAGTGCAGTGCTACAATGCCAACAAGGTGGCATCGACAGTGGAGTTCGCAGGAGGTAAATACAACGAGAACACAGGTTCCAAATTTACTCTTCACGTACCCGCAGGAAAGACAGGATTTTGGACCACCGCTAATCGTTCCAATTATAGTAATAAGGTGACGGGTGAGGGCACGCTGACTATCTATTGCGAAGAAGAGAAGGGCAACGGCTGGTTTGCCACACGCACTCAGCTCTGTTTGGACTTCTCCAGTTTTAAGGGCACCATCAAAGCCACAGGCCGCAGTGATGACAGCGGTGCACGCTGGACTCTTAACACCTCTAGCGGTCTGCCTAAGGGCACTCTCGAAATTGCTGATGGTCTCGAAGTACAGAACACAGGCAAGACCTTCGCAATAGGCAGACTTGCCGGTACGGGAAAGCTAGGTGGATGGGCCTCCTTCTCCAATAACGGCGTTTCTGGCACCAACACCTGGCAGGTGGGAAACGATAGTGATTGGACTTGGGGCGGCATCGTAACAGCCAACTCCAACCTCACCAAAGTCGGTACTGGTAAGGTGACTTTTAATGGAGCCAGTGACCACACTGGTATCACGGTTGTCAGTTCTGGCGAACTACATTTCGGTGTAAAAGCCACTCTGGGAACAGGCTCGCTCACCGTTAAGAAGGGAGCTACACTTTCCGGTACCACAGCCACCAATGCCAGTCTTACCAACTCCGTTTACGACATTAACGCAGGTGCTACCCTGCAAGTAGGAGCCTCTGTCACTTCCAGTTCAGGCAATATCAATTTTGGTGGAAAGAACGTGACCATTGCCAAAGATGCCATCCTCAGCATCGGTGTCGGCCATGCTGCTACTTCTTCCAACAGAGGCTGCACCTCTCTCTCTGGCATCAACTGCCTCACCATGGACGGCACCATTCAACTCCACTATACTGACACTGCTGCCGACAATCTTGCTCCAGGTGACAGCATTGTCCTTTGGACAGCCACTACCGTCATAGGTACACCCGTCCTCGAATCAGAGATTATTAGTGAAGAACGCGATCTCTATTGGGACACCACTGATATCATGCATGGCATTTTGCGTGTCACCAATCAAAAGCCGGTGGGAATAGGGGTTATTAAAAATGATAAAGTAAAAATGAATAATGAGGATGACGCAGTCTATGACTTGAATGGTCGCAAGGTTGCCGATAAACTTATTCCAAATCTGAGAAAAGGTATTTATCTGTTTAAAGTGAAGAAGATTATTATCAATTGAAACGACTTCTTTTTCTATTGGCCTGGGTGGTCTTGAGCACCACTGTATTTGCTCAGCAGGGGCGTACTATCAGCAGTCTTAATTTCGGCTGGCTATTTTACGCCGGCAATATGCCCGAGGGTGCTTTGCCGACGCTCGATGATAGTGGATGGCGCAGAATAAACCTTCCGCACGACTTCCAGATAGAACAGCCGTGGGTAGCTCCAGACCCCTCTGAACGGCCTGATAATACAGACGTTGCGGCAAATGTCAAGAGCCGCCTGTCTGGCCGTGGGTTCAAGGAAATGGGCAAGGCGTGGTACCGCTATCACCTGATGCCTGCCGACAGCCTGAAAGGACGCAGGCTTCTGCTCGACTTCGGTGGCATCCTCTACGTGGGCGATGTCTATCTGAACGGTGAACATGTTGGTGGCACGGATTACGGCTATGTTGGCTTTGAGATAGATGTAACAGAGCGGATGCGCTTTGATCAGGACAATGTCATTGCCGTGTTGGCCGACACGCGGGAACCCAATAACTCGCGCTGGTACACGGGTGGTGGATTGTTTCGCGATGTCAAGTTGGTGGCGACCTCGAAAGACCTATATTTCGAACGTCATCCACTTTATATTGCTACGCGCGACAATCACTTCGTCAACATCTCAGGTGAAATTACCAATCGCACAGGCAAGGCGGTACGTTCTTGTGTCAAAATATATGCTCCTAACGGTGGGATCGTCTGTCAGGACGGAACAACTATCAACCGCCATCGGATGGCTCGTACTGTGGAAGTTCCCCTTTGTGGCGAGGTGACGATCGCTGACCCTCAGCTATGGGACACAGAACATCCAAACTTATATACGGCTGTGGTGACATTGCTGCGCGAAGATGGAACGGTAGCCGATGTTGCTTCTGCTCGCTTCGGCATCCGCACTATAGAGATTGCTCCTTCGTTCGGATTGAAACTCAACGGGAAGAAGATTCTGCTCAAGGGCTATGCCAACCATCATACATTGGGAGCCCTTGGGGCCGCAGCCTACCCACGTGCCATCGAGAAGCAAATATTACAGATGAAGCAATTCGGCGTCAACCACATACGAACCTCACATAATCCCTATAGCCGTGAATTCATTGAAATATGTGACGAGAACGGCATCCTGGTAGTAGATGAGTTGTACGACAAATGGACACGTCAGCACACAGGTGGCCGTAATCCCTTTGAGCATTTATGGCAGCGCGACATCCCCGAGTGGATCAAGCGTGACCGAAACTCGCCCTCGGTCGTTTTCTGGAGCCTGGGCAACGAGTTGCAGCAAGACCCCAACCAACCCTTCAACGACTTCGGTGTGACCATGTACAAATTGCAAAAGACTTTGATACAACGCTATGACTCCACACGTCTCGTCACCGTTGCCATGCATCCCCGCTATCGCAACTGGGAGACTGACTCATTGCCTGCCGACCTGGCCATGTTGACCGACATCCAGTCATACAACTACCGCTACATGTACTTCCCCGGTGATGGGCGTCGGTTTCCTTGGATGACCTTCTACCAAAGTGAAGCAACGGTGGCTGGTATGGGCCCCAATTTCTTCGAGATGGACCTTGACAAAGTCATCGGCTGTGCCTATTGGGGAGCTATTGATTATCTGGGCGAGAGTCAAGGGTGGCCGGCCAAAGGATGGGGGCAGGGTTGCTTCGACATCTCGCTGGAACCAAAGCCAAAAGCTTATCTGATGAAGAGCATTTTCAAACCCGACGAGCCCGTAGTGCATATCGGCATCATCGACAAGAAAGGCGACCAGATGTGGAACGGCGTACAGACGGGTAGCGACGGAATGAGCGACCATTGGAACCGTTGCGAGGGTAGTATCCTCTCGCTCTTCACCTTTACCAATGCCGAGGAGGTGGAACTGCGGCTTAACGGTAGAAGCCTCGGCCGGAAACAAAACATCATAGCCGACCCCAAGCAGCGAAACCAAATACGTTGGGACAGCATCGCTTATGAGCCAGGTCGACTGGAAGCCGTTGCATATATAGGAGGAAAGGTTGCCTGCCGTCACCAGATAGAGACAACGGGCGAAGCAAAGCGGCTGAATGCCGAGGCTGATAATGATGAATGGTATGCTGACGGCATTGACCTGCAGCATGTGCGCATCGTGGCTACCGATCAGAAAGGCCGCCGTGTGCCAACCTGTAGCGGCCAGGTCATTTTCTCTCTTGAAGGCAATGCCCGTATCGTGGGCGTCATCAATGGCGACATCACCTCTGATGAATTGCCCGTAGGCGATACTCACTTCCTTTACAACGGAACCTGCACCGTTATCCTACGTGCTACACAGACCTCAGGTCCTGTTATTCTCACAGCCTCTTCGCCTGGCCTAAAAAACGTAAAGTTGAAATTGAGTACAAAGTAAGAAGAACAGTTTTGCTTAGAAGCATACATGAAATGTTAAAACTGATATCCTTCATATTTGCTTTCGCTTTTCTTGCGGTGATGCCTGTCACTGCTCAAGATGCAGATGAGGTGCTCGATGCGGCACGTCGGGTGAACACTTATTTTATTACAAAGTGGCCCGACCCCACCAAAGATACTTTTGTGGGTAGGAAGCGACCAAGTTCCCTTTGGACGCGTGGAGTGTATTACGAAGGTTTGATGGCGCTTTATAGCATAGACGCACGGCCAGACTACATAAAGTACGTTGATGACTGGGCCAACTACCATAAGTGGACTCCACGTAATGGCACCATGACAACAAATGCCGATGACCAGTGTTGCATGCAGACTTATCTTGACCGCTATGAGATGACTGGTGAGGAGCAGATGCTTGACAGTTGTCGAGTGAACATGGAGAAACAAATGTTGCATGGGCGGACAGACTACTGGACGTGGATAGATGCTATACAGATGGCTATGCCAGCATATTCAAAGATGTACAGAATGACTGGCGATGTGCGCTACATTCTTTTTGCCCGCGATTGCTATGAATGGACGCGTAATAAATGTGGTGGAGGTCTGTGGAATGCTCAGGAAGGCCTGTGGTGGCGAGATGCTGACTTTACCCCTCCCTACAAGGAGAGCGATGGGAATAATTGCTATTGGAGTCGCGGAAATGGTTGGGTGGTTGCTGCCCTCATAAAGACTATTGAGGATATTGAGAGATTCAAGAACTTCTCGAAAGACAAGGAGGTCTGTACTTTCCTTGAAGAATTGAAAGCTGACTACAAGGCGATGATGAAAGCTTTGCTGAAATGTCAGCGCGAAGATGGCTTTTGGAATGTAAGTCTCATGTCGCCTGTCACGTTTGGTGGTCCCGAGACATCGGGAACGGCTCTCTTCCTGATGGGAATGGCATGGGGCGTGCGTAATGGATTATTACCTGCACAAGAGTATCGTGAGGCAACAAATAAGGCTTGGAATGCCATTGCTACAAAAGCAATTCATCCGAACGGCTTCATCGGTTTCCTGCAGGGAACAGGCAAGGAGCCAAAAGACGGACAGCCAGTGACATACACCAGTGTTCCTAATTTTGAGGACTATGGAACAGGTTGTGTCCTGCTCGGAGCAGTAGAGTACTACAAATTGATAAAAGACCGAATTTCGCAAGCAGGTGTGCGATGGTGGTGGCTGGGTTCCGCCGTCACAAAGTCTGGACTTACGTGGCAGATGGAGCAGATGGCCTCGCACGGCATAGGAACCTTGGAGATTACACCCCTATATGGTGTGCAGGGCAACGATGCCAACAATATTTCCTTCCTATCGCCTGAGTGGATGAAGATGCTGGATTATACCATAAATGAGGGTAAACGTTTAGGAATCCAGATAGACATGAATCTCGGGACAGGTTGGCCATTCGGCTCTCCAGAAACTCCCCTTTCAGAGGCAGCCTGCAAGGTAGTAGTCGTCGATTCATTAGTTGATTCAAAATTAATAAATTCAAAATTCAAAATTAATAATATCCCTTCTCGCTTGATTGCTCAAAGGGACTATAAGAGCCGTGTTAAGGGGAAACGCCGTGTAATAGCACTTTACGAATGCAGAACTGGGCAGAAAGTTAAGCGAGCTGCTCCTGGAGGTGAAGGATATGTAATAGACCATTTTGACTCTATCGCTGTGGCGCATTATCTGGCTCGCTTTGACAAGGTCTTCAAAACATCTGGCACATCCATGCCTGTCACCTTCTTCAATGATTCGTACGAAGTGTTTGGCGCCGACTGGACTCCCACATTGTTAAAGGAGTTCGAAGCGCGTCGCGGATATAGGTTGGAAGAAAAACTGCAGGAGTTCGTCGATGGCGATGCACGTGTAATAAGTGATTATCGCGAGACACTCTCCGACCTTTTGTTGAAGAATTTCACAGAGCAATGGGTAAGGTGGAGTCATGAGCGTGGCGTGAAGGTGCGGAACCAGGCACATGGTTCACCAGCAAACCTTATTGACATTTACGCAGCAGTTGACATCCCTGAAATAGAGGGCTTTGGACTTTCTGAGTTTGGAATCAAGGGTTTGCGCACAGACCCTGGTATGACTAGGAAGAACTTCTCCGACTTCTCGATGCTAAAATATGCTTCCTCCGCAGCCCACATCACAGGTAAGCGGCTCGTCTCGAGCGAGACATTCACATGGTTGACGGAGCATTTCCGCACTTCCCTGTCGCAGATGAAGCCCGACCTTGATCTCATGTTCTGTGCAGGCGTGAACAGAATGTTTTTCCATGGGGCGTGCTATTCTCCTAAAGATGATCCGTGGCCAGGTTGGAGGTTTTATGCCTCGGTCGATATGTCGCCCACCAATTCCATCTGGCGAGATGCACCGCTGCTGACGAGATATATAGACTTCTGCCAACAGCGCCTGCAAGAGGGAGAACCTGATAACGACTTCCTTGTGCTTTTGCCTATTAGGAATATGTGGCGAGGGAATCTTGATAAACGGCTGATGCTCTTCGAAATCAATTCTATGGAAAAGAAAGCCCCCGAGTTTATAGCTTCTATTCTGAAGATTGATTCGTTGGGCTACGACTGCGATTACATCTCGGAAAAGTATCTGCTAACTGCATCTTTCATAAATGGAAAGTTGCAGACTGCTGCGGGCACACGTTATGCTGCGCTCATCCTGCCGCCTGGCTGTATTCTGAGCAAAGCCGCTCAGAAGCATCTACAGAGCCTGAAACGTCAGGGCGCACACATCATTTATAATATAGATAGTCGGGAGTTGGCGAAATACGCGAAGGCAGAGGAACTGCGCACCTTGCTTCACATGAAGATGATACGTCGCAGGGTTGGTGATACGTATCGCTATTTCGTGTCCAACCTTACACCGAACGATGTCTCGCGAGAGGTTATTCTCGCTTCTACAGGCGGGAAAGTCAATGTCTCGCTCCGTAGTGGAGAGAGCTGTTTCATAGATGCTTTGCTCGACGGCAACAGTAAGCTGACCTATCCCGTTGATGCCCTGCAACCGGCTAACTCTCATTTTCCACCTTTCACTTCTCACTTCTCACTTCTCACAGATCTCACTAATAATAAGTGGACGCTCCGCTTCATAGAATCACTTCCTGCCATCAAGCAGGAGATAACTATCGATGGACTTAGGAATTGGGAGAGCCTCCCTGTTGATAGTCTCTCTGAGCTCATGGGGACGGGCATTTACGAAACAACCTTCCGCCTCTCTGCAGATGATGTGACAAGTGGCAGTTATCGGGTTGACCTTGGTGATGTTCGGGAGTCTGCGCGAGTCTTTATCAATGGCATATATATAGGATGTGCGTGGTGTGTGCCTTTCACACTTGACTTTGACGGTGTGTTGCACG
>JAGCNQ010000159.1 GCA_017645845.1 Bacteroidaceae bacterium | reverse complement strand
TGGCCAACTTGATACGGATGCCGAGGTTGGGGTGTACACCCAACTTCTTGGCAGTTTCAGCAATAATCGCCAACTCAGGAAGTTTTTCTATTACGAGAAAGACGCGCTTTCCCATCTTCTGCGCCAACAAAGCCAATTCGATGAAGTTCTGGTCCTTGTGTCCGTTACAGATGATGAGACTGTCGCTGTCCATATTGGTAGCGAGGACAGCATGAAGTTCGGGCTTTGAACCGGCTTCAAGTCCTAGGTTATAACGTTTACCATGACTGATAATTTCCTCAACGACAGGACGCATCTGATTTACTTTGACAGGGAAAATGATGAAATGCTCACCTTTATACTCGTATTCCTTGCCTGCCTTACGGAAACACTCGTCAGTCTTCTCGATGCGGTTGTCCAGGATGTCGGGGAAGCGCAATAACACAGGAGCTGTCACATGGCGAGTGGCAAGCTGGTCAACAACCTCCTTGAGGTCAACCTGTACACTATTCTTCTTGGGCGTGACATAAACATGCCCCTTTTCGTTGATGCCGAAGTAATTGACTCCCCAACCTTTGATGTTGTAGAGTTCTTCGGAGTCCTCAATACGCCACTTTTTCATTAATGATTAGACGATTTACGATTTGTTTTACTATAAACTTACTACAGTCCCAGTTCCTTTCGGATGAGCTGTACACTGATTTGCAGTTTGTCGTAGTTGTCGAGCAGGGTCACATCGATGATATGCTGTGCCTGAAGGTAGAAGACTTCACGCTCCTTGAGCGAAGTGCGAATGTATTCGAGCAGTTCTTGCGGGCTTTTGCCTTTGATGAGTGGACGTTCCACACGACCCATCAGAAGATGTTGAGTGAGAACTTCCGGCGTTGCTTTCAGATAGACACTTTCGCTGACACTTCGGATGTACTCCATATTGTCGAAAAAGCAGGGCGTGCCTCCACCACAACTGAGGACAATGTCCTCGAACTCCGCCGCCTCATGTAGCATATTACGTTCCATTTCACGAAAGCCTTCCTCGCCTCTTTCGGCAAAGAGCTGTGCTACAGAGCGGTGATAACGCATCTCGATGTACCAGTCAAGGTCGTAAAAAGTGCGTCCGAGCGCAAGGGCGAGTTGGCGTCCAACAGTCGTCTTGCCCGACCCCATGTAGCCGATAAGGACGATGCTCTTCATTTGCGTGTATAACGACGTTTTGCTGGTTTTGCGGCAGGTTTGTCATTTTGTTCGTTCACAATCTGCATACACTCCTCATAGGTTAGTTCCCTTGCGCGTTCGTGCATCGCCTTAGACAGACGATAGTTGTTGCCCTTGTAAGTGATATAGGGACCATAGCGACCGTTTAGGACTTCCAACTCTGGATCTTCAGAGAAGGTCTTGAGGTGGCGTTCTGCTTCTTCCACATGCTTATGGTGCACCATAATGACCGCCTGCTCGAAGGTTATTTCCATCGGGTCAGTATCTTTGGGAATAGAAACATACGAACCTTTGTGTGAGATATAGGGACCATATTTGCCTGCACCGATAATGACGGGCTCGCCTTCGTATGTGCCTAATTTACGCGGGAGTTTAAAAAGTTCGAGCGCTTCCTCCAGCGTGATAGTCTCCAGTTTCTGTCCGGCAGCAAGCTGTGCAAAACGTGGTTTCTGTCCAGTTGCTGTGCCGCCCAATTGTACCACAGGTCCAAAACGACCTATCTTGACCGTAACGGGCGCTCCCGAAACTGGATCGTTGCCCAACAGGCGCTCGCCTACCTTGTGTTCGGTGTGAGTGTTGACGGACTTCTCAACTAGCGGTTCAAACTCATCATAGAATTTGCGTACAACTACTTCCCAAGCAGTTTTACCTTCAGCAATGTCGTCGAACTCCTTCTCAATGTCAGCCGTGAAGTTGTAGTCCATAATTTCCGGGAAATTATCCTTAAGGAAATCATTCACGACGATACCTGTGTCGGTAGGCAGCAATTTGCCGCGCTCTTGTCCGACTATGGTGGTATGTGACTCTTCAACGAGGTCGTTTCCAGTCAGCGTAATCGTTTGATAGGTACGTTCTTCACCAGGTTTGTCCCCTTTCTCCACATATTCACGCTGTTGTATGGTGGTAATAGTGGTCGCATAAGTACTGGGGCGCCCTATGCCAAGTTCTTCGAGCTTGCGTACCAGACTTGCTTCATTGTAACGGACGGGGCGCTGTGAAAAGCGTTGTGTGGCCACAATTTGTTCGCGGCTGAGACTCTCGCCAAGTGTCATTGCAGGCAGAGTGCTCAGATTCTCATTGTCACTGTCGGCATCGCTGAATGCATCAATGCTCATATCGCTATAAACATGCATAAATCCGTCGAACTTGATGACCTCGCCGTCGGCTAGGAACGTCTCTTCCTTGCCGTTAATACTGATGGTCACTTGTGTGCGTTCCAACTCTGCGTCTGCCATCTGGCTAGCAATAGTGCGCTTCCATATGAGGTCATAGAGGCGGCGTTCCTGTTGGTTACCTTCAATCTGCGATTGCTCCATATAGGTGGGACGAATAGCCTCATGTGCTTCCTGGGCACCCTTAGAACTGGTGTGATATTGTCGTGTCTTGACGTATTCCTTTCCTATCTGTTCGGTAATGACCTTCTTGCTAGCTCCCAAACAGAGGTTACTCAAGTTAACGCTGTCGGTACGCATGTAGGTAATGCGTCCGCTTTCATAAAGATGCTGTGCCACCATCATGGTCTGTGCAACAGTAAAACCGAGCTTGTGTGCGGCTTCTTGCTGGAGGGTACTGGTGGTGAAGGGAGGAGCCGGTGAGCGCTTGACGGGTTTTGTTACAATATCCTGAACATTGAATTGACTGTCCTTACAGCTCTCCAAAAAGGCACGTGCCTCGGCAGCTGTAGAGAAGCGGCGACCAAGTTCTGCTTTTACTTCACTGCCATCAGTGCTATGGAAAATAGCGGTGATACGGTAATTTTCTTCCTGACGGAAGTCCTGTATCTCACGTTCACGCTCTACGATGAGGCGTACGGCAACGCTCTGTACGCGACCTGCTGAGAGGCTTGGCTTAACTTTTCGCCAAAGCACGGGACTAAGTTTGAAACCAACGATGCGGTCTAATATTCGGCGGGCCTGCTGTGCATTTACTAGGTTAAGGTCTATCTGCCTCGGATGCTCTATGGCATCCAGTATGGCGGGCTTTGTGATTTCATGGAAGACAATGCGTCGTGTATTCTCCGGCTTAAGGTCAAGCACTTCATAGAGGTGCCAACTGATGGCTTCTCCCTCGCGGTCTTCATCAGATGCCAACCAAACCATTGATGCCTCCTCTGCCTGTTCTTTCAGCAGAGCCACCACCCTAATCTTATCGGCAGGCACTTCATATTGTGGAGCGAAGGTCTTTTCATCTACGCTGAATGATTTCTTTTTTAAGTCACGTATGTGTCCGTAACTTGATAAAACTTTATATTTATCTCCCAGGAATTTCTCGATGGTTTTTGCCTTTGCAGGGCTCTCCACGATTACCAAATTTTCCTTCATCTCGTCGATATTTATTTAAATTGCGCCGCAAAGGTAAGGCATTTTTTTTAATATACACATTATTCATATAGAAAAATTCATTTCTCTCAAAAAAACTTCCTTTACGCTATGACATCTACATTCCTTTTTTATATACGCGATACGTGGCATACATGCGAATACGCACGCGCGGAAAATGTGGGAATAAAAAAGCGACACACTGTCGTGCATCGCGTTTGCGGAGTTGAACTACATTTCGACCTTTTCTCACCATGCCAATGCTTAAACAAGTTTAACATTGGTCATTTGGCCTATCGAAGAAGTTGGACTACCTGGGTTCGAACCAAGACTAAGAGAACCAAAACCTCTTGTGCTACCATTACACCATAGCCCAATCCAAAATCAACCGTTTTATCGGTTGCGGCTGCAAAGGTAGAACTTTTCTGCCTTTCATGCAAGGTTAAGACATTTTTTATTTTTAATTTTATAGCATTTAACCTGTTTTCTATAGTTTTTTCACCATATCAACGGCACATTTCACTCCGATAAACCGCCAATACAACTAGAAAACGGGAGGTCAACGCTCCCACTTGTGGCCGCAATTGTTGCAGACGAACTTCTGAGCAGTGCAGACCCCGATGGGTATAAACGTTAGCAGAGTTGCCAATATGCGAGGCAACTGTCGGGTTGTGGCGTACTTTTTCTTTTGAGCCTCCACATTCTCGCTTCCGCATTTCGGGCACCAAGGCATGACATTCTGTTGCTCGGCCATATAGGACTCATAGATTTTCTTGGCTCTTTCGTAATCATCCTCTTTCACAAGAACCTCAATCCTTTTGTCAAGAATGCCACGAGCCACCTTGCTGTTCGTCTCGTCAAAGATGTCACTCTCTATTCCCGCCTCCCGCAGAGCAGAGCGGAAACCTTCAGCCTCAATCGGGCTGTTGCATGTAATATCCTTTATTATCATCTTCTTTTATTCTTTGGCAGTCATCACATATCCCAAACCTGTGGTTTCAAAGTCCAAAGGTACGAGTAAGCAAATGTTTTTCCAAACATTTTGTACGCTATGTTGCATATTTAACACAGTTTAACAAACGTTTGGCAAACAAGGAGGTTAATTTCTGAAGAATGTGTGTATCTTTGTTACGATTTAGTGATTCTTTTAGAAAGAATATATAAACATTAAAAACACTATTACTATGAGGAATATGTGTAAACGCTTACTTTTCTGCATTGCAGTCGCTTTATTGTCTGTAATCGGCACCCTTAAGGTGCAGGCAGACAATGCAGCGTGGATGGGGGGCATACCAGACAACACCTTTGTCAGTCAACTCTCTATCCCCGGTACCCACGATGCCGGGACAGGGCACGGCGTGAACAACGTGTATGTCATCGTGAGCGGCAGCACTTATGCGACCACTCAGGAGAAGACGTTGACGGAGCAATGGAACAGTGGCATCCGTGCCTTCGACCTGCGGCCAGCAGTGGACGGATCGCGTCTTCGCATCTACCATGGTATCGTATCTACTAACCTCTACCTCGATGATGCTCTGAGCACGCTCTGCGGTTTATTGGATAGCCATCCCACGGAGATGTGTGTCGTAATCATACGACATGAAACGGAAGCAGACAACGGTGACGATTCCTGGGGCACGAAGATGAAGGAGCTGCTCAACAAGAATCCTACAAAGAGCCATGCCGCTAACTTCAATCCCGACGCCAAGTTGGGAGAAATGAGAGGAAAGCTGCTTATCCTCAGCCGTGACACCTACAACACCAATCCCATCGGCGGCTATATCTCGGGGTGGGGATTCAACCCGAATTTCTCGAACCAGCAGGGCGGAAGGATTACCGGCGTCGGCACACAGGGGCCGCTATACGTGCAGGACTATTACGACGTGTCGGCCAGCGGTGCTCCTGTTACGAAGACCTCGAGCATCCAGCGAATGCTACAGTTCTCCTGTACCGAGAACACCCACCCGGGACTGTGGGTAATCAACCAGACTTCTGGCTATTCAAAGACCGCATCTGTTTTCGGCAACACCGTGTCAACGAGCGACGGATACCGCGACAATGCTGCCACGCAAAACCCCTTTGTCATTAGCTACATCAACAGCCAGCCAGGACCAACGGGGATAGTACTTATGGACTATGCAGGCGAAGATGTTTCGAACGGCTACAACGTGAAGGGCCAGGCGCTGACAAACGCACTTATTGCCAACAACTCCAAGGCAGGGCCGCATGCCGACTACTTCCGCACCTTAGGGGTAATCGTGCCTGGTAATGACTACGTGGTCACTACTTCCGTTGAGGGGACAAAGTACTATCTTACGAGCACCGGCCTGCTGACAGCGGATGCAGCGAACGCGGGCGTCTTCACGTTCTCACGTGTTGAGGGTGCTACCTATACCTATGGGTTCCAACTCCTAAATTCGTATTTCACCAATCCGCCACAAACTAATGGCGCTGTTAACTACAACACGGGGCGCATCAGAACAGACACGAGCAACAAGCGCAAGGACTGGGAGGCGCAGGTGTTCTTCATGAACGGGTTCGGCAAGTACGCAGTACGCGCCACCAATGCCAACGGCTCCGGCAACTGGACAGAAGCGGCCAAAGCATATTGGACGGTGAACAGCGGCACGAACGGCCCTGTGGCAGAGTACTCCAGCAGCATGAACTACGTGTGGAACGTGGAAGCGGCTCCGCCCATTAACGTCACGTACAACATCTACTTCGGAGGCAAGAAGTGCGGTGAGGTCGTGGTACCGAGCGAACGGAATTCTACGGCGGAACTCCCCGAGGAATACATCAACGACTTCTGTACCTACACTTATTCGCCTAAGACGATTACTGGCTCCACCATCAGGGTCACGGTACGATGGGGCACGGGGGCTCCCTTCAAGATAACAAGCACTACGGAGTACTGGTACAACCTGAAGGTGGGGCGGCTGGCACGCTTTGTCGGATGGGAGGACCGCGAGCCATATCATCCCCACGCCTACGGGAAATCTTCGGAAGAAAACTATCCAGAGGAAGAGCTTTACGCCACGGAACTGGTGCGAGCAAGCGATGCCTATCAGTGGGCATTCACAGGCAATCCCGTTGAGGGCTTCAGGATTGTGAACAAGCTCATGGGAGAGGAGTATTGTTTGACGGTGGACGGCGCCGCCACCTCCGTGCAGGGCGTGGAGAACGTGAAAAACACAGTGCTGCGTCAGGGCGACTTCCGATGGACAGTCCATGCCAACAACGATGGCTTCTCGCTGAGCCTCAACGGACAGGAGAACTACTACGTAAACACCCACGGCGGTCCCCACGGCTACCTGCAGGTGTGGGAAACGGCGAATGCCAGGACCGACCTCGGGTCGCGCCTCATTGCCGAGGCAGTGCCAGCGCCGTCGGTACCATTGACGCCCATAGGCAATGGATACTACACCACGCTATGCCTGCCCTACGATGTTACGGTGGGAGAAGCCAAGGTCTACGTCCTTAAGAAGGGAGAAGACAGCGGAGACGATGACACCTACAGGCTGCCAATCATAGACAGAGATCTGGATGGCAGCAAGGCACTTGCTCCGGCGCAATACGAAGTACCAGAAGGCTACGCCCTTCTCACCATGGTCAGGAATACAGTGTCAGCAGGCAAGCCCATTGTCCTGTGGGGAGAGAGCGGAACAGCCACCCTCAGCTACGGCAGAGGCTTCGCAACAGTACCATCCAACGATACCGGACTGTGCGGCCTCTTCCTGCCCAACAGCCCCGAAAGAGCGCTGACACTGCAAGACTTGGACGGCATGCCGGGATTCTACTCCTTCACGGGCGAGAGCATCGCGCCCAACCAGGCATACCTCTGCCAGAAGGACAGCTCAGTGCAAGCCGTCCTACTGAAGTTCAGCGACATTGAGGACGGGATAGGCGCCACGCAAAGCAATAAGGGAAAAGGGACTGATGACGCATGGTACGACCTCGGCGGACGACAGGTAAGCACGGCAGAGCATCAAGAACAGCAAAGTCACGGCACCAACGGGACAAGCACCGTACAGCCGTCGTCACTGAAAAAAGGCATCTACATACACAACGGACGAAAGGTAGTAATCCGATAGGATGAATAGGCAACCATCACACTAAGGGGGGGGAGGAAGCACTTGGTCCGAGGCATGCTTCCGGGGGCATCCCCTACCCTACACGCGAAGCATCGGCTCCACCGAATCATCGCATGAAAAGACACTATATTATGAAGAAGAACGACACACTGAGAGTTGTAATAATCATGGCGGCCTTGTGCCAGGTATCGGGGCCTGCCTGGGGTAGCCGCAAGCAGAAGACGCCGGTGAAGCCAACGCGTGTTGCATGCGTGGGAAACAGCGTCACATTCGGCTACGGTCTGCAGAACCGCGAGGCGGAAGCCTACCCGGTCCGCTTACAGGAAATGCTCGACGCGAAATACGGCAAGGGACGCTACGAGGTGGGCAATTTCGGCCACTCCGGTGCCACGCTCCTCACTAAGGGGCACCGACCATACACGGGTCTGCCGGAGTACAAACAGGCGCTGAAATTCAAAGCCGACTGGGTGGTCATCCACCTGGGACTCAATGACACCGACCCCAGGAACTGGCCGGACTGGAAGGAAGAGTTCATACCTGATTACAGGGCGCTAATCGACTCGTTCCTGGCCGTCAATCCCGAGGCGCGCATACTAGTCTGCAAGATGACTCCCATCTTCGACCGCCACGCTCGCTTTCAGAGCGGCACGCGCGACTGGCACGCTCAGATACAGCGGGCCATCGGGCAGGTAGCACAGGGAGCCGGTGCCCAGCTCGTCGACCTGTTTCAACCTCTGCACAATCGCCCCGACCTCTTTGCCGACGCGCTCCATCCCAATCCAGAGGGTGCACAGATTCTTGCCAAAACCGTGTACCAAGCGCTGACGGGAGACTATGGTGGGCTGCAACTGCCTGCCGTTTATTCGAGCGGCATGATTCTGCCGCGCAACGAGCCGATATGGGTGGAAGGTGTCTGCGATGCGCGGCGGAAAGTGAAAGCAACACTGAGCAACAACGGCCAGGTGGTGGACGAGAGCGAAGCCTTCAGCTACGCGGACGGCTCGTGGCACATCGAATTGCACGAAAGGCAAGCAGGCGGGCCATACAAGCTCACCTTCACCGCAACGCCGCTGCCTCCGGAGCACTACCGTTTTTACTATCCGGACAAGTACCCCTACCTCCTCGAGAACCTGACGAAGGCGGCAACACAGACGCTGACCATCGACAGCCTCTACTTTGGAGACCTGTGGCTGGCCAGCGGGCAGTCGAACATGGAACTGCGCGTGGACCAATGCAACACCGTCGAGCAGGACCTGGCCGACGCAGCACGACTCTCCGGACGGCTACACCTTTATAATATCCCCGCGCGCGCCCGTACGAACGCAGTGGAATGGCCGGACAGTGTGCTACGCTACACCAACGAGCTCCGTCACATGAGCTTCGAGGGATGGAAGGCTGCATCGCCAGAAAGCGTGAGGCATTTCTCCGCTGTGGCCTTCAGTTTCGGCCGCGTGCTGTGCGACAGCTTAGAGGACGTACCCATCGGCATCATCTGCAACGCTGTCGGTGGCTCCACTACCGAGTCGTGGATAGACCGGGCGACGCTAGAATGGGAGTTCCCTAACATCCTCCGCGACTGGCGCAACGGCGACTTCGGGCAGGCATGGGCCCGAGGGCGCATGACGCAGAACATCGCCCACGCCCTAGACAAGGAATCGCCGGCCTTCAACCCTCTGCAACGCCATCCCTACGAGCCGGCATACCTCTTCGAGGCTGCCATCGAACCGTTGGGGCATCTGCCCATACGGGGCGTCATCTGGTACCAGGGAGAAAGCAATGCCCATAACATCGAGGCGCACGAGCGGCTGTTCACACTTCTGGAACAGTCCTGGCGGAAACAGTTCGCACAGCGCTGGCCCAGCGAGTTTCACAAGAAGCACCCGCTGCCCTTCTACGTTGTCCAGCTCTCCAGCCTGCCGCGGCCATCGTGGCCCGCATTTCGCGACAGCCAACGACGCCTGGCAGATAGCCTCCCAGACACGTGGCTGACAATAACTACCGACCTGGGCGACCCAGGCGATGTCCACTACCGCACGAAGCGTCCCGTCGGCGAACGGCTGGCACTTCAAGCACTGCGCCACACCTACGGACACACGCTGGAGAGTGAAGGCCCCACCGTGCGCTCTCTCGTCAGGGGACAGGGCAATACACTCGTCCTTCGCCTCGACCACGCAGAAGGCATCACGTGTACCCGTGGCTTCGAAATTGCTGACGCCAATGGCATTTTCTTCCCGGCAGTGATAGAAAAGATAGAAGGCGACAAGGTCATCCTCTCCTCGCCGTCGGTACAAATGCCTGTGTTTATCCGCTACGGCTGGAGCGGCTTCACCGATGCCAACCTCACCAATGCGCAGGGACTACCGGCCTCGACATTCCTGACGGACATATATATTTACTAAGGAAATATAAACAACGTACAGCAAACGGCAGCCACTAACGGAAATGAATGGCTGCCGCTCGCTGTATATGCTAACAAGAAAGCCTTAACGGAGAACCTTCTTCCCGTTCACGATGTAAATGCCTTTAGGCAATGAGCCATCCGACAACACGTCGTTACTGGCACCGACCTTGCGGCCCTGGAGATCGTAAACACCGCTATCGCCTGTGGACAAAGCCCCGTCCATAGTGTCAACAGATGAAGCAGTTCCCGGCCCCAGATATTGGCCTATAAAGAAGATGACACCCGTGCTCTGCTCGCTAATAGTGTAGAAGAACGAACGGTCGGCATGGAAGGTAACTGAATACGGAATGCCCGTGGCATCATAGCCAATAACAGTGACGGCTGCTGCCTCGGTACCCTCCTCATCCAGGTCGATGACGGCCTTTTGGAACATGGTACCGATATAGCCCTCTTGATTGCCGAAATACGGGAACTCTGCAAGCATGGGATCAAAGGCAGCGGTCATACCAAGCTCCTGCATGATGTCCTTAAGCTGAAGCGATGTTCCTGTCTGTATGCGCGGCAACTTCAAGTCAACCTGGTACGACCAGTACTGGTCAGACTTCCAGCTCGCGCCTGTCATCTGACTAAGCACATCGCCGATAGTCTTGCCCTCACGCGGCAGGAAGACAGTCATCCAGTATGCTTCGTTGCCGTACGGCAGGCGGATGGCTTGGTAGAGGTTGTTCTCCGTATACTGGAAATCCTCAACCTGATACATCATGGGCACGGTCTGACTGCCATTGAAAGGCTCGTCCTGGGTAGCTTCTTTGCTGAATTTGTTTGTCCAAGCTCCCCTGAAATAGAGGGCGTTAATCAGGTAGCTGGCGGTCTGCACCCTGAAGGTTTCTTCCTTGAAAAGTTCGGGAATCATACCATGCGTGTGGTCGTAGGCCCACCCGTTGATGACGTTTACGGTGTTCTGCACATCGTAGAAATTGAGCGCCTGTGGCTCGGCATCATAAAAGGTGTTGGCCTTGTCGATGAAACCCTGCTGGAGATAGAAGTTCTGGCCGCTGTTCACGAAGACAGTATTGGCAATCTCGGCGGCGGTCTCTTCATCGAGTGTCGGAGCCTCGGTAAGCAGCCTGCAGCAGAATTGGTTGATGGCATCGGCACCTGCATCTCCAAAGCCCAGTACTTCGTTGATCTCCTGCTGTGTCTGTCCTGCAGCACCGTTGTTCATCATACCCAAGGCATATGTGATGCTTAGGGGCGACATGATACTGCTCTCTTCACCACGCGCCTTGCGGAAGAGGTTGAAGGCAAAGTCATTGTTACTGTTCACCAACTGCCTTTCCTCCTGTGTAAGGCTGATGTCCCTGCGCACATTCTTTAGAGGCTCGCCCACATACTGCCCGATAAAGAATATGGCACCGGTGCTCTGCTCACTAATCATATAGAGGAAAGGACGGTCGGCTACAAAGTCGGCATAGCTCGGTCCTCCATTCTTACGAATCTCGATGACGGTGACTGCTGAAGCCTCGGAGCCTTCCTCGTCCAGATGTATCTTGGCCGCCTGCTTCATCATGCCGATAAACACATTCATGTCACAAAATTCGTTGAAGCCATAGCCGCCTTCGAAAGCATTGGGCATACCCAGAGACTTCATGATGTCCTCAAGACGCATGTCGGTGGAGGTCTCGAACTTCGGCAGGTAGAGATTCACGTGGCAAGGTCCATAGTCTTCCTTGTTCCATCCGTTGCTACTCAGTTCAGCAAGTACGTCATCGATGGTCTTGCCCCATTGCGGAAGGAAGACTGTCATCTGGTAAGCCTTGCTGCCATAGGGAAGAATGACTGACTGATAGACATTGTTTTGATTATATGAGAATTCTGTATACTGATGCATCATCTGCACCTCTGTGCGTCCATCGTCGAACTGGGCGCGGCGAGTCTCGGCAGCATTGAACTTGTGTGACCATTCGCCCTTGAAATAGAGAGCATTGAGCAGGTAGCTCACAGCATCTGGATTGAACTCTTCCTCCTTGATGGCCTCCGGAATCATCCCCTCGGTATGGTCGCTACCCCACTGGTTGATGACATCGCGGGTCTGGCCGTCGTAGAAGTCACGAGTCTCGGGCGTTGCATCGTAATACTGCCCTACAGTCTCAACAAAGGATGGCAGCAACTGGCAGCCCGATGAAGAATTGACATAGATGTTGTTGGCAATTGCCACACGCGTAATCTCGTCGAGGGTGCCGCTCTCAATGAGCAGTTTGCGGCAGAAAGCATTGATAGCACCGGCTCCGCCCACGCCCGCACTGCCCAATACGGCATCTATTTCCTCACGGGTAATGCCATCAGCTCCGTTGTTCAGCATACCCAGGTCGATGGTGATGCTCAAGGGGGAGAGGATAGTTGAAAGTTGAGAATTGAGAGTTGAAAGTTGCTGCTCCCTCACTTTACTGAAGAGGTTAAGGGCAAAACGGTTGTTGTTTTTTACCAGTTGACGCTCATTGTCGGTTAATTCTATTGTCTTAGGATTAGCATACTCGGCAAAAGTCGAAAAAGAAGCCGTCATAACGGCCAAAAGTAAAAATAGCCTTTTCATAACACCAGATTTTTGTGGCAAATATACAAATAAATGCGGAATTGCCAACACTTTTTTAGGAAAAAGTAGTTTTCCTCTTCAATTCTATTGAAGAAGCAACATACATTTTCCAATTTTTCCTTTGATATTTCGGAAGAAAAGTGTAAATTTGCACGCAAATTTGAATAATTATCCATAAAAACACAAGACATGAAAAAAGCAAACTTTACTTCGATGTTTAGGCCGTTTCTAACAGCCTTAATCTGTATTGTTCAGACCAACCTTTGGGCTATCACGGAAATTAATGTGGAGACAGCAGGTACGCTCTCTTCGCTCCTGACATCGACAGACAAGGAACTGAAGGTGACAGGTGTCATCAACGGCACCGACATCAAGTACATCCGCTCCCTAGTTACCGCAGGAACTGTGACTTCGCTCGATTGGTCGGACGTCAGCATCGTAAGCGGCGGTGAAGCTTACGATGGTAGTCACACGACGCAGAACAATATCATTGGCGAACAGATGTTTTATGAGTGCTCAAAGCTTCAAGCTATGGTTTTGCCATCGACGGTGACCGCTATCCAGACCAACGCCTTTGCAAGGACAGGGCTCAAGGCTATCGATATCCCAAACACTGTGACGAAACTGGGCGGTGATGCTTTTGCCTATTGCAGCTTGCTGGAGACTGTCGTCATTGGAAAGAAAGTGACATCTTTGAATCAGGGCGTATTCTACAGCTCTGCTGTGAAGACAGCTTACGTAAAGCCCATCACACCTCCCAGCACGCCTGCTTATCTGTTCTCCTCAAACCCTAAAATCTATGTATATACGAATGCTCTGACTGATTACAGACAGTCGAGTTGGAAGGACTATGGCACTATTTATGGCGGTCTGGAGAATACCTATCCGATGGAAACCGACCCCAACACCATCGCCAAGATGTTTTGTGGCAACTTCTTCGAGGACGCTGCCTGTACGCAGCTAAAGGCCGAGTACCAGGAAATGAGTGACTCCTTACTAACCGTCAAAATGACTGAAGTCGGTATGCCAGAATACATGGTGAACATTGCTCTCAAGGTAAAGAACGAAAGTTGGGCCGCCTACGAACAGGGCTTCCGCATCCACGAATACAAAGCCTATAGTGATGCCAACTACTGGAACGAGAAGATGATGGCCTCGGGCGGTTCGTATATGGGCAACCCGACTGGTATCTATGCTGAGAACGACGGTGACGAGATATATGTCTTCGTGAATGATGACGTTCCCAGCGATGCCACACTATACTTCGCAGGTTGTGTGGAGAACCAGCTCATATACAGCGCCCAGACAGGAAAGAGACTGGAAAAAGGACTCAATATCATTGAAGGAACGAAGGATGCGCTCTACTATATCGTCTATACTGCTGATACTAAGAAAATGACCAAGACACTCAGCGAGTGGCCAGAGATGAAGATTCACGTAGAAGGAGGCATGGTGAACGGCTACTATGATGTTAACCTTCATGCCACTTCCGATTACAGAAAAATCCTATCTGCCGCAAAACTCAATCGCTTTACTGTCAGAGGCGGGCACTCGCTCTACAACCTGAAGACTGCTTCATACAAGAAAGTATTTATGACAGCTGCAAAAATGAACAAGAGCATCGCATGGTTCGACAGTGTTGCTGTTTGGGAGAAGAATCTTATGGGCATGACAGAGGAGGTTGCATCTGGCAAGAAAGCTGGCTATCCTTGGTACTTGACAGGTGGCGAGGCCATCTATCCTCTTTATTACAACAACCCGAACTTTGCCATCGAAGGTGAGGAAAGCGATGCAGGCTATGCGAACTCAACAGCTTACAGAACCAGCTACAACGGCATTGCATGTATCACAAACTGTCTTGATGCCACCAATACCAACATGGACGACTGGTGCGCTGGTCATGAGTGCGGGCATAACAACCAAAGGGCTATCAATGTGGAAGGCTGTACGGAGGCTTCGAATAACGTATTCTCAAACCTCGTCCGCTATCTCGGCGGCCTCAACTCATCTGGAGGCTCAACGCTTTCTACCGTCATGAACGAATATGCACGCCGCGAACCATTCTATTTCAGAGACGTAAACAGCCGTTTGCGCATGTACTGGGACCTTTACCTCTACTATCACTTGGCACAGAAGAACACATCCTTCTACCCTGACCTATTCAAAGCTCTGCGCAAAAGCCCACTGACACTTTATAACTCGTCTAACAACAACAACGGCGGTTTGAAATTCGTCCGCAAAGTTTGTGAGGTTGCACAGGAAGACCTTACAGACTTCTTCGAAATCTGGGGCTTCTTCGAACCCATAAAGAGCGGAACCACAATTGAAGATTACGGTTCGCATCCCATCGCTGTTACAGAATCTAATATCAACTCCACGAAAGCCACTCTTTCCAAATATGAGAAGAAAAACCGCGAAATCATCTTCGTGGAAGACCGTGCAGACTATGTGCTTTCTACAGGCTTCCTCCAGGCAGCAGGCAAGAAACGCAACGGCTCCGACCAAATCGGTCAGTGTGGCGAGTTAGGTCAATTTACCAGCTATCTACCTGGAGGTTGCGAGCCCTCGGAGTATGTTTATTTGCAATCTGACTCTCTTTATGCTATGGAAGGTAGTGGCGGTTTGGGCTTCTTTATGCTTGATGCAGAAGGCAATATCAAATATGCTTCAAACGCCAAAAATATCGCCATTCCCAATAGTGTCGGTAACGACTTTATCATCTACTCTTATGATGCAGATGGTACCTTACACGAAGTAACTAAGGCAGGTAACGGAACAGAGTATGTCGAACTTACTAATGCTGGCACTCTCAAGACAGAACTGAAGAACAACCAAGTCATCAAGCTTATTGTCAGCGGCCCGATTAACTCAACGGACCTCAATTATATGAAACAGCTCATTAACAAAGAGAACCTTCAATCCATAGACCTTGAACAGGTTCAAACCAGTTCTATTCCCTCTTCCGTATTCCAGAATATTAAGAAGCTCGTTGCCATGAAGTTGCCGCTCTCCCTTACAAATATTGGTGCGACCGCTTTCTCTGGCTCGGGCATTACTTTTGTTGAGATTCCAGACAAGGTGACCAATGTAGGGGGTGATGCCTTCGCATATTGCAATCAGCTAACGGCAGTGGTTATTGGTAAGAGTGTCAAGACAATGGATCAGGGCGTATTCTACGGTTCGAACGTTAAAGAGGCATACGTCAAGGCACTCACTCCTCCAACACTTAATGGCGTTAGTGACTATCTCTTCTCAGGCAAGAACCGCATCATCCATGTCTATGCGAGTGCTGTCGATGCCTACGTGGCAAATAATTGGGAGAGGTTCGGCACAATAGTAGGTGACCTTACAGACGATATGGTTGATAGCATCAAAGTTGTTGAAGAAGACAAACTCAATAGTCAATCTTCAATCTTCAATGATAATGTCTATGATCTGATGGGTCGCAAGGTTACTGACTTGAAACCAAACACTATCTATATCCGCAACGGAAAGAAATTCATGGTTCAGTAAGAATAAGTATTGAGTTTGGTTGAAATCTCACTTTGCTCATGGGAGTTAAAATGTTAAGGTCTTTGTTGGTCGGCATCGTCTGTCTCTTCTCGACAAACATTTGGTCGGCAGATACGATTCATGTGGCGACGGCTGGTGCGTTGTCTTCACTCATGGGAACGACAGGAAAGCAGGTTAAACTGACAGGCTTTATCAACGGGAGTGATATCAAGTTCCTCCGCGAGCAAATAAATGGTGGGAAGGTGACATCCCTTGACCTATCCGATGTCAGAATTGTAAGAGGCGGTGTGGCCTACAACGAGAGTTATACGACGACGAACGATGTTCTCGGCGACTACATGTTTGCCGACTGTTCCAAGCTGCGAACCATCATTCTGCCTACAACCATCACGGCTATCGGCAGGTATGCGTTTTCAAAGACAGGAATCAGCAAAGTCGATATTCCCAATACCGTTACAACTTTGGGAGGAGCATGTTTCGCCGATTGCAACTCTCTTACCACTGTTGTCATCGGTAGCAGAGTGTCAAAGTTGGAACAGGCTGTCTTCTATAATTCATCTTCTATAAAGACCGCCTATGTAAAGCCCAAGACTCCACCAGCATTGGCGGCATATATCTTCACAGCCAGCCCGACGATCCGCGTCTATTCAAGTGCGCTAGCCGACTATAAGGCCTCCACCTGGAACCAGTATGGGACCCTCGTCGGAAAGCTGGAGAATTACTATGAAGAGGAGCAGGACTCCAGCGCCATCGTCAATGAGCTGGCAGGTAACTTCTTCGAGGACATCGCTTGCACACAGTTGAAGTCCGAATACAAAGGTATGGGCGATGAAGAACTGATGCTTTCTATGAGTGAGAGCGGTATGCCGTCCTTTATGGTTACTATTGCTTTGAAATTGAAAAACGAAACATGGGCGAAGTACGAAAAAAACTTTCGTATCCACAACTACAAGGCCTATAGCGATGCTAGCTATTGGAACGGAAAGTTGAAGACTACTGGAGGCTCTTATATGGGTAATCCTACTGGCATCTATACGAAAGGCTACGATCCGCTCTATGTCTTTGTGGATTCCGACGTGCCTACCGGAGCGACCTTATATATAGACGGTTGCGCCGGGAATGACCTGGTGTCGAGCGCCAAATCGGGCAGGATGCTTAAAAAGGGACTGAACATCATAGACGGAAAGGAGAACGCACTCTTTTACATTCTCTATACTGCTGACACAAAGGCAATGACCAAGACTCTCAACGAATGGCCCGAGATGAAGATTCACATCGAAGGCGGCGTGGTGAACGGTTACTATGATGTGGCGCGCAAGAGTGATAGTGACTATAAGGAAATCCTGTCTGCAGCTACTCACGAACGCTTTACCGTCAGGGGCGGGCAATCGCTTTTCAATTTCAAGACAAGCACCTACAAGACCGTTTGGCCCTCTACTATCGACAAGAGCATCTGTTGGTTCGACAGTCTTACTGTTTGGGAAAAGGAGCTGGCTGGCATTAGTGAGAGTGTAGCTTCCGGCAAACGTGCTGGTGCACCCTTTTATTTGACGGGTGGCAAGTTTTACTTCCCTCTGTATTACAATAACCCGAACTTTGCGATTGAGGGTGAATCTACCGATGGCGGCTATGCTAACTCGGCATCTTTCCGAACAATGTATAATACATCAGGTTGTGTCCAAAGTTCATTCGATGTAAGCCGAACAGCAGATTTCGACGACTGGTGCGCTGCACATGAGTGTGGTCACAACAATCAGGGACCTATCACCGTTGAAGGCGGAACTGAAGTCAGCAACAACCTATTCTCGAACTACATCCGATTCCACGACGGCCTCATTGCATCCAGCGGTGCATCTCTTTCTACTATTATGGAAGAGTCTGCGCGACACGAGCCATTCTTCACCCGGCCGCTTGACAGCCAGATGCGCATGTACTGGCAACTCTACCTGTACTATCACTTGGTACAGAAGAACACATCCTTCTATCCGACACTCTTCAATAAACTTCGCGAAGACCCATTGCAGTTGTACAATTCCAACACAGGTTGCCTGAAGTTTGTCCGCAAGGTGTGTGAGGTGGTACAAGAGGACCTCACGGACTTTTTCAGGATATGGGGCTTCTTCGAGCCGCTCACGAACTATACTGTCAATGATTATGGTACCCACTCTATGACGGTCACTCAATCAGACATCAACAACACACTAGCCGAAATATCGAAGTATCCGACGAAGAACCGCGAGATAATCTTTATAGAGGACCGTGCAGACTTTGTGCTCACTAACGACTTTCTCACTACAGCAGGGAAAAAACGTCGCGATTCCGACCAGGTAGGTCAGTGTGGCAATGTAGGACAATTCGCAGACTATCTCCCTGGGGCATGTGCGCCTTCAAAATACACCTATCTACGAGCTGACTCCCTCTATGCTTTGGAAGGCGAAGGCGGATTGGGCTTCGTAGCACTTGACGCAGACGATAATCTCAAGTTTGTTGCCAACGCCAAAAACTTTTGCATTCCCACCAACGTCGGTTGTGATTTTACGCTCTACTCGTATGATGCCGACGGTTCGCTACATGAAATCACAGAAGCAGGCGAAGGCGCAGAGTATGTAGTTATGCCGAAAGCTGGTGTCCTTTCTGACTCTTTGTCTGCCAAAGCCATCAAAGCTACCATCAGCGGTAATATTAACGGAAAGGACATTAGATACTTGCGTAAACTCATCACAGAGGGAAATCTGGCATCAATAGACCTCACAGAGGCTAAGATTATCACAAGCAACACAGCTTATTACCAAAGTTACACTACAACTCTCAACACGATGGGAGCATACGCCTTTGATAGCTTTAAGAAGCTTGTGTCGATGCGGCTTCCCTTAAAATTGACCAAGATTGAAGATAGGGCTTTCCGCTTCTCAGGACTCAGGATGATAGAGATTCCCGATGCCGTAACCTCAATTGGCCTTGAAGCCTTTGGCGGTAGCGACATGCTCACAACTGTCATTATCGGCAAGAAGGTTTCAAGCATAAGCCAAGGTGTCTTCTACAATTCTCCTGTCAAGGATGTTTACGTCAAAGCCCTCACTCCTCCGACCCTCTCGGACTATATATTCAACAGCCAGCCAACGATTCACGTCTATGCCAGTGCTCTTGAAAAGTACAAGGCATCGAGCTGGGCAAAATTCGGCACAATTGTCGGCGACCTTACAGACGACACGATTGATGGACTGAAAGACATTGAATATTCAGCATCTAACATTCAACATTCGGATGGAGCTATTTACGACCTTAGCGGGCGCCTAATCAGTGCGGAAGCAAATTCTTCACTCTTCACTCCTCACTCTTCTTCTCTTCGCTCAGGCGCAAGCGGAGCACTTAAGAAGGGTATCTACATCCGAAATGGCAAGAAATTCCTAATTAAGTGAGAATGGGGGCTGAGCTCATAATTGGCAAGTAAAACGACTTCAGGATAAATAAATTAAAATTAAAGAAACACAACAGATGGAAAAACTTAGAATCGCCGTAGTGGGTTACGGTAACATCGGACGCTACACCATGCAGGCTCTGCAGGCAGCTCCCGATATGGAAATAGCAGGTATTGTACGTCGTAATGGTGCTGCTAACAAACCAGCAGAATTGGCTGACTATGCAGTAGTGAAGGACATAACAGAGCTCGGCAAGGTGGATGTCGCCATCTTGGCTACACCGACGCGTTCGGTTGAAGAGTACGCATTGAAGTGCCTGTCACAGGGCATCAACACCGTCGATAGCTTCGACATACACACTTCTATCCTCGACTTGCGCCGCTCTCTCTCGGCAGCCGCCAAGAAGCATGGTGCAGTAAGCATTATCTCTGCAGGATGGGACCCAGGTAGTGACAGCATCGTCCGCACCTTGATGGAGAGCCTTGCGCCTAAGGGTCTTACCTATACCAATTTTGGGCCAGGGCGCAGCATGGGGCACAGCGTCTGCGTGCGCAGTAAAGCAGGCGTGAAGGATGCTTTATCAATGACGATTCCCGTGGGTGAAGGCATCCACCGTCGTATGGTTTATGTGGAACTGGAAGAAGGCGCAAACTTGGTGGAAGTGACAAAAGCGATCAAGGCCGACCCCTATTTCTCTCACGACGAGACGCATGTCTTCCAGGTGGAGAGCGTTGATGCCCTCAACGATGTAGGTCATGGGGTGAATCTCGTACGCAAAGGTGTGAGCGGACAGACGCACAATCAGCTCTTCGAGTTCAACATGAAGATCAACAATCCAGCCCTCACAGCTCAAGTGCTTGTCAATGCAGCTCGTGCCACCATGAAGCAGCAACCCGGTGCCTACACGATGATTGAGATTCCCGTCATCGACTATCTTCCTGGCGACCGTGAGCAAATTATCGGGCATCTGGTATAATTTAGAATGAAGAAACTGCTGATAGAGACATATGGTTGCCAGATGAACGTGGCCGACAGCGAAGTTGTTGCCAGCGTGATGGGTTTGGCGGGCTATGAGGTGACTGAGAACATGGACGAAGCAGATGCCGTCTTCCTGAACACTTGTTCTGTGCGCGACAATGCCGAGCAGAAAATTCTATCGCGTCTGGAATTCCTTTATAGTTTGAAGAAAAAAGGTCATAACCTCATCATCGGTGTACTTGGTTGTATGGCAGAGCGTGTCCGCGAGAGGCTTATCGACGAATATCATGCCGATATTGTGATT
>JAGCNQ010000158.1 GCA_017645845.1 Bacteroidaceae bacterium | reverse complement strand
CGAAGGGAGATTTTATGATTGTATCAATTTTCCCTTTTGCTTCTCTATCTGCTCTTCTGCATATTGGCGGGTGATAGAGAGCGTTTTTACCTGCTGAGAAGGTGAACTGTATTGTGCCTCTATCATGATACTTTCCATAATAGAACGCAGGCCGCGGGCACCAAGCTTGTACTCTATAGCCTTATCCACAATATAGTCTAAAGCTTCTTCCTCGAAGGAGAGCGTGATACCGTCCATAGCGAAGAGCTTTATCTGTTGCTTGACTAAAGAATTCTTCGGCTCAGTCAGGATGCGACGCAAAGCATCACGGTCCAAAGGATCGAGATAGGTTAGTACTGGCAGACGACCTATGATTTCGGGAATGAGGCCGAAACTCTTCAGGTCCTGCGGAACGATGTACTTCATCAAGTCCTTGGTGTCGATTCGCTGCTGGTTCTGCACGCTGTCGTAACCCACCACATGGGTGTTGAGTCGCTGTGCTATCTTACGCTCGATTCCATCAAAAGCTCCACCGCAGATGAACAGGATGTTGCGGGTATCGACATGAATATAGTCTTGGTCGGGATGCTTGCGCCCGCCTTTTGGTGGCACGTTGACTATTGAACCCTCAAGCAATTTGAGCAGTCCCTGTTGAACACCCTCGCCACTTACGTCGCGAGTGATGCTGGGATTATCCTGCTTGCGTGCAATTTTGTCTATTTCGTCGATGAAGACAATACCGCGCTCGGTAGCAGTCACATCGTAGTTAGCTACTTGGAGCAGTCGCGTCAGGATGCTTTCCACGTCCTCGCCCACATAGCCAGCCTCGGTGAAAATAGTGGCATCTACAATGGTGAAGGGCACCTTGAGCAACTTGGCAATTGTACGCGCCAATAGTGTTTTGCCCGTACCCGTTGCACCCACCATGATGATGTTGCTCTTTTCTATCTCCACTCCTTCATCGTCGTGAGGTTGTGACAGACGCTTGTAGTGGTTATAGACAGCAACAGACAAGTAACGTTTGGCGCTGTCCTGTCCGATGACGTACTGGTCAAGGAAAGCCTTGATGTCGCGAGGTTTGGGAATCTCGTTCATATCAAGACCCGTACCGCCGGCTGTTTTCAGGCGAACCTTACTGCCCATGTTCTCGTGGACAATCTGCTCTGCCTGGCGGACACAGTCGTCACAGATAAAACCATTCAGGCCGCTTAGGAGTAGTGCCACTTCTTCCTCACTACGTCCGCAGAAGGAGCAACGATTCTTACGTTTTCCTGTCATGTACTTATTGTTTGCGTGTCATCACGCGGTCAATCATACCATACTCCTGCGCCTCCTGTGCCGTCATCCAGTAGTCGCGGTCGCTATCGGCCCACACTTTGTCAAAGTCGGTATGTGAATGTTCGGCGATGATGGTGTAAAGTTCTTTCTTGAGCTTTTGTATTTCGCGGGCTGTAATCTCGATATCGCTGGCCTGTCCCTGAGCACCACCCATCGGCTGGTGTATCATGACGCGACTGTGTGTCAATGCACTACGCTTGCCCTCCTTGCCTGCTACAAGCAGAACGGCGGCCATACTGGCGGCCATACCTGTGCAGATAGTGGCCACATCGCTGGAGACGAATTGCATCGTGTCGTAGATACCCAATCCGGCATGTACATTACCGCCCGGGCTGTTGATGTAGATGCTGATGTCTTTCCCCGGGTCGGCACTGTCCAGGAAGAGCAACTGCGCTTGTAAAGTGTTGGCTGTATAGTCGTCAATCTGGGTACCGAGGAAGATGATACGGTCCATCATGAGCCGGCTGAAGACATCCATCTGTGTGACATTCAACTGGCGCTCTTCCAGGATGTAGGGATTAAGGTATTGGTTCTGCATGCTGATGACATCATCCAGCACCATACTGTTCATACCCAAGTGACGGGTAGCATATTTGCGAAATTCGTTTTCCATTCCTTGTTCTTTAATCTCTAATCCTTAATCCTTCTTCTCCGTGAGTTTGCGGAACTCTTCCATCGTAACTTCCTTCATTTTCAGCGTTACGGCTTCTTTAGCCTTTGCTGCCAGTTTGTTCTCGACGGTACGCTCTACAAGACCTTGTGCCTGCTGCTCGTTCTTGAGCATCTCTGCAGCATAATTGGTGACAGATTCTTCGGGCAGGTTCATCATACCGTATTGAGCGAACTGGATACGGGTATATGCCTTTGCGGTCTCGAGAACGTCCTCGTGTTCCACCTTCACCTCGAGCTGGTCGCATATCTGTTCTTTAGCGAGATGCCAAAGCAACTCGGGCAGGCTCTTTTCGAAGTTGTCCTCTACATATTCCTCGCCCTTGTCTGCATTCCGGAGTTTCATGAAGCGCTTCAGAATTGCTTCGGGGAATTCAACTTCGCCGATACGCTTGATGATGTAAGCACGCAAATCCTGCAAGAACTGGTACTCAGCCTCAGTATTGAAATTCTTCTTGATATCGTTTGCGATGAACTGGCGGAACTCCTCTTCGCTCTTCACCACATCCTTACCGAGCACTTGGTCATAAAGCTCCTGGCTGGGTTTGGCAGGCTCGAAGCGCATGATCTCGGAGATTTGGAAACTGAAGTCTGCCTTCATCTCAGCTGCTTCCTCCTTGCTGATGTGCAGCAGGCTGCTTACTTCAACGGCGCTGTCGTTGTATGCCTTAGCGGGGTTGATGGTGATAACGTCACCAAGCTTGGCACCCTCGAACTTAGCCTTCTCCTCGTCGTTCTTCATGTATTCGGGCAGCATAACAGCCTCTTCAACCTGAATGCCGCCTTCCAGCGTGTTACCCTCAGCATCAAGCTGCGAGAGCATACCCTTCACCATATCGCGAGGCTCGTAGCTCTCTGCCTTGACATGCTGGCCGCCACGTTGGCAGAAACTCTGCACCTGCTGGTCAATCAGGGTATCATCCACCTTGATGTCGTAGTAGGTAAGCTTGTCCTTCTTGGAGAGTTTGGCGTCGAACTCGGGAGCGAGTGCGATATCGAAGGCAAAGGTGAAGTCCTCCTGTGTCTCGAAGTCCATGCGGGGCGTCTTTTCTTCGTTGGGAAGAGGTTCTGCCAAAATGTTAATCTTATTCTCGCGAATATATTTGTTGATTTCCTCGCTGAGGAGCTTGTTTATTTCTTCAGCCTTGATTTCCGCTCCGAAGCGCTTCTGAATCAGAGAAGCGGGCACCTTTCCGGGACGGAACCCAGGCAGGCTTGCCTTCTTGCTAAAGTCCTTGAGAGCGGTTTTTACTTTTTCTTCGTAGTCAGCTTTCTCGATATTCAGGGTAAGCAGGGCGCTCACCTTATCGACGTTTTCAAATGTAATATTCATTGTTTTTGAATTAAGAATTAAGAGCTAAGAATTAAGAATTATTGACCCTAATTCCCGACTATAATCTATACTGTTTTTTAATTTGCGGGTGCAAAGGTACAAAAAAAAGTGATAAGTTGAAAGTTTCGAGTTGAAAGTTTTTCTTTTTACTTGTTGATTAGTCAATCATTTTACAATATAACCTCTCAAACGGGGAAAAAGTACTATCTTTGTCGCATGAATCAGCGCATAAGGTATATTGATACAGCCAAAGGAATCTGCATTTGCTTGGTAGTTGCCTTTCATTGCAATTTACTACACTATAGTGAAGGTCTCGACAACATGCTTGGTGTCATCCGTATGCCTTTGTACTATTTCTTGTCAGGATTGTTCTTTAAGTTATACGACGGCTATGGTTCGTTTGTCGTCAAGAAGGTTAACAGACTGCTCATACCCTTCCTTTTTTTCTATTTGCTGACATCCGTACTGCTGCCAAATATCCTGTATCAGTTTCTGGGCTACCATTTTGAGACCGTAGTCGGATGGCGGTCGCTCTATGCCTTTATCTATCCCGAACAGTTTCCGAACATACCTATCTGGTTCCTTTGGAGTCTGTTTGTGTCCAACATCATTTTCTATGCCGTCATCTTGGGCTGCAGGGGAAGAGAGAGCATCCTTTTTGTTTCTGTGTTTATCCTCGGTTTGGCAGGGTTCGCCCTGAACCACTTCCATATCAATCTGCCTGCTTTTATTGACAATTCATTACTATATGCCCCATTCTTCTTTTCCGGGCACTATGCCTGGAAGCGAGGATATCTTCAAAGTACATTATCCCGGGCGTCGTTGGGATTAGCTTTACCCGTATTGCTTGTCATCTCTTATGTCCTTTCCAATGTGGATGCAGACAGTATGTGGGTGCAGATGCCTTGTTTTTGGATTTCCGGTATTGCAGGCATCTTTTTTGTTCTTTTCCTTTCAAGACTGGTGGACTCTTTGCCTTTGATTACCTATTACGGACGCTATTCCATCATGATACTGGTATCGCATCTGGTTGTGATACAATGCTTACAAAAGCTGTTGACGTATGTCTTGCCAAACGTACAACCCTCAGATACTCTGATTTTTATTGCGACACTTCTGTTGTCCCTTCTGCTGATACCACTCATGAAGAAATACATCCCGTATTTCGTGGCTCAGAAAGACTTGCTGCATAGTATTTGAGTCGCTGACCACCCGTATGCT
>JAGCNQ010000157.1 GCA_017645845.1 Bacteroidaceae bacterium | reverse complement strand
GCAGATAATCCATGCCGTCGGCTAGGGTGTAGGCCAACTCAATGTCGGCTGTTGCACCGGCTTCCTGCATGTGATAGCCGGAAATGGAGATGCTGTTGAACTTCGGCATCTGTTGAGAAGTAAATTCAAAGATGTCGGCGATAATCTTCATTGAGAATGCTGGCGGGTAAATGTAGGTGTTACGCACCATGAACTCCTTGAGGATGTCGTTCTGGATGGTGCCTGCCATCTCTTCCAATTGAGCGCCCTGTTCAAGACCGGCATTGATGTAGAATGCCAGCACGGGCAGCACAGCACCGTTCATCGTCATTGAGACGGACATCTTGTTCAAGGGGATACCATCGAAGAGGACCTTCATGTTTTCCAAAGAGCAGATGCTCACGCCAGCCTTACCTACGTCACCTACGACACGCTGGTTGTCGGGATCATAGCCACGATGCGTGGGAAGGTCAAAGGCAACGGACAGACCTTTCTGACCGGAAGCCAAATTACGACGGTAAAAGGCATTGGATTCCTCAGCTGTAGAGAAACCTGCGTACTGACGGATGGTCCAGGGACGGAAGGGGTACATCATGCTGTACGGACCGCGAAGGAAGGGAGGAATACCTGCAGCGAAGTTCAGGTGTTCCATGCCCTCAAGGTCTTCCTTAGTATATACGGGTTGAATGTCAATCTGCTCGGCTGTCTTCCAGTTGGCAGTGATACCATTCTCCTTTTGCCAGGTGTGACCGTCCTTGGCCTCAATCCCTGCAAAAATATCTATGTTGTTGAATTGTTTGCGTGCCATAATCAGATTCCGAGTTTTGCATTGTACTCCTTAAGAGTCTCAAGCTGGTTAGACCTTACGTGAATAAAATTCTCTATGCCTGCTGCCTTGAGGTCGTCTGTGCAGGCAGGGGCTCCGGCTACAACGTAGAGAGCTCGACCATTCAGGTACTTGAAGGCAGGGATGGCGTACTCTGCATACTCGTCGTCGCTGGAACAAATGACAACTATGTCTGCACTAGCAGCAAGAGCTGCATCCACACCTTCCTCAACGGTCTTGAAGCCCAGGTTGTCGATAACCTGATAACCTGCAGCAGCCAAGAAGTTGCAGCTGAACTGTGCACGAGCCTGACGCATAGCTAGGTTGCCAATAGTCAGCATGAATGCAATAGGCACTTTTGCAGCTTTCTCCGTTGTGAGACGAAGTGCCTCGAAGTCACTTGCCAGACGAGAAGTCTTGATGGCGGGAATCTCCGAGTTTTCTACGCATTCTGATTTTTCTGATTTCTTACAGCCGCAAGCACAACTGAGGGGTTCTTTCCCCTCGCTCTTCTCTGTGAAGTTGGGGAATTGGTTGGTGCCGAGCAGGAACTCTTTACGTTTGCCAGCATTGGCGTGACGGGTAACGTTCGTTTCGTTGATGGTGTTCTGAACGGAACCTGCCTTAGCTGCAGCCAGGAACCCTCCTTCTTCCTCAACAGCGAGGAAGAGTTTCCAAGCTTGAGTTGCCAGAGCTGAGGTCAGCTCCTCGATGAAGTAGGAACCGCCTGCAACATCGACCATGCGGTCGAAATGGCACTCATCCTTTAGTAGCAATTGCTGGTTGCGGGCGATGCGCTCTGCGAAGTCGGTAGGCACTTCGTATGGTTCGTCGAAAGGTGTTACAACAATACTTTCAACGCCGCCCAAGGCTGCCGACATTGCCTCAGTCTGACTGCGAAGCATGTTGACATAGCTGTCGAAGAGTGTCTGGTTGTAGGTTGTAGTGATGGCACATACATGCATCTTGGCACTTTCCTTGCAATCGGTGTATTGACTGACAATCTGTGCCCAAAGCATACGTGCCGCACGCACTTTGGCAATCTCCATGAAATAGACACCGTTTATACCCAAGTTGAACTTGATGCTCTGAGCAGCGAGTTCGGGAGCTACGCCTGCTTCTGTCAGTTCGGACAGGTACTCGTTGCCCCAAGCCAGGGCATATCCGAGATCCTGATAGCTATAAGCACCGGCATTGGTGAGCTTGTACGCATTTACTGCGATAGGGCGGAACTTTGGATAAGCAGCGAAAGTCTCAACGATAGCCTTTGCTTTGGCAAGCACATCGGTTGTGTCTTTCCCCTTCGTAATCATCTTTTCCAAGGGATCGAAGCTGATGCTGCCCTCAACCTTCTTTGCGTCTGCGCCCTTCTTCTGGAAGTAAGACACAAGAAGTTGAGCAAGTTCGAGTGCTTTGCACTGACAAGTGCAGAAGTTCAGTTCGACACACTCTACATAGATGCCCTCAAGCAGTGTCTCGATGAACTCGGCACTGACTTTCTCCGAGGGGATGCAGAAGCCGAGGCTTGTCACACCCTTGTTCAGAATGTCGAGCGCTTTTGCATTGGCCTCTTTGGGGCATTCACACTTGATGTCCTGACGGACATGCCATTCATTGTCTGCGGCCTTGTTGCCGCGCACGTAGGGGAACTCCCCAGGAAGGGCATTGACAAGAGACAACTTATCCACGTCTTCCTTCAGGTAGAAAGGCTCCATGCTGAAGCCTTCATTGGTTCTCCACACCATTTTCTTCTGATAGTCAGCTCCTTTGAGGTCAACCTCTATCTTGTCGCGCCATTCCTGACGGGAAGGAGCAGTAAAATCAGAAAAGAGTTTTTCTTTACTATCTGCCATAGTTGTTAATAAAAATATATTGTGTGTTGTTTTGTGCTTTAAAAGCATGCAAAGGTACAAAATAATTCATAATGTATAAATTTTTATTCATAATTATTTTCGCTATCGTACCGTTTTTTGCTCTTTTCTCATAAACTATGAACTGAGAAATATGAACTATGAACAATTTTTTATACCTTTGCACGCTGAAAAATGTCGAAATGGAGTAAAACCAAATCGTAAATAAATTGTCAAATCGCAAATAATAAAGATGGAATGGTTTCTTAGTCTTTTGACAAACATTTCTGGGGTTGGTCATATTGTCATGCTGTATGCCTTTGTTATTGCTGTCGGCATTGGCTTGGGGCGCGTCAAGATAGGTGGTAAGAAAAATGGCATTGCCTTGGGCGTAACATTTGTTTTGTTTGTTGGCATTCTCTTAGGGCATCTCTATAAAAGTGCGGGGATTGTGTCTGCCGAAGGGTTTGCTGCTCCTGAAAACGTGCTGACATTCATTCAGGACTTTGGTCTGATTCTTTTTGTCTATTGCATTGGAATACAGGTGGGTCCGGGCTTTATGGAATCGTTTAAGACAGGAGGTATGAAGATGAATCTGATTGCCATCGGCATTGTCCTGCTGAATGTGATATGTTGCATCGGCCTTTTCTTCCTGATATTTTACAAAGGAGGCAGTATGGCAGGCGAGAATAGCAGGAGCCTGGCTATGATGGTGGGCGTGCTTTGTGGAGCTATTACCAATACGCCTGGTCTCGGTGCGGCAACAGAAGCTTGTAACCAGGTTTTTGGTGTCAATGCTCCCTCCATTGCCAATGGCTATGCCTGTGCCTATCCACTTGGTGTAGTGGGTATTATACTGGCAATCATTGCAGTCCGTTTTC